>NZ_CAWUDN010000028.1:0-75419 GCF_963920915.1 Nostoc sp. PCC 9305 | reverse complement strand
GCGGGCAAGATGCCCACCCCACAAGATTGGATAATTTATTTCTTGGAGTTCCCTTATACCAATTCCAAATTCAAAAAGTCTGATTTAATCTGGTTTTTCAGGTTTATATCTATCACATTCTTTTTCAAATGGGTATTAAATAGCTATTTTGATACTATTTAATATGGACCACTCTCATAAGTGTCTCACAATTTAGATAGGACTGCTATAGTATTTATTACATATTACAAGCTGAATTTATTCAGACTGGAAAAATCCTTGAGGCTGAGATTCTACTAATTCCACACCAAAGACTTCCGCAAAAGATTCTGCTATGTAAAAACGCACTTCTTGGCAGGTGATACCTGGAATCCATTCGGCTAAACTGCCTACAGGTTTGTCAGAAATACCGCAGGGGACAATGCGCTTAAAGCCTGTCATATCTGGACAAACATTTAACGCAAAGCCGTGCATAGTAATCCAACGGCTGACTTTAATACCAATTGCGGCAACTTTTCGCCCTTGCAACCAAACGCCAGTAAAAGCCGGAATTCTTTCTCCTTGCAATCCATAAACTGCCAATACACGAATTATTACTTCTTCGAGTTGCCGTAAGTACCAATGGAGGTCTTTACGATAACGTTGCAGATTTAAAATTGGATAGCCTACCAGTTGACCGGGACAATGGTAAGTAACCTCGCCGCCTCGTTCAACTCGATGCACATCATACTGACCTTTGTCAATATCAAATTTGAGAAAGTCTGAGTTGCTTCCTTGTCCCAAAGTGTAGACAGGTGGATGTTCTAGCAAAATCAATACGTCATTGAGACTTGGGTCATGAATGCGCTCAGTCAGAAGCGATCGCTGCCATCCATGAGCTTCCAAGTAAGGCATTAATCCTTGATTATACAGCAAACAAATGTTTTTGTGTGGTTCGCTACTATGGATCATGCCAAAATTCAACCGTATAAAGAACTAAATATATTTCAAGTTACAGGATTAGAATCAACAATTGTCAAGCTTTGCAAAGGATTTTAAAGGAAAGTCAAGGGAACATGCATTAGAAAATACAAAGTGCTAGCTTGAATATATAACCTCAATAGGTTTTAGGAGGAATTCTCTGCAATAAGCATTATGCCAAGACAATAAGGAAGAATGTACTGGCTGATGACTTTAATATCATTGTTTGCATTTCAAACAGAATCAAACTTCCACAGAGCCTTGTATTCTTGAGCAACAGCAAGCAAACCTCAATCGAACACAGAAGGAGCAATTATCAACAGTTCTGCAAGCATTCCTTTAAAGGAAAAGGTAGTCATAGGAGCTACAATTAGATTTCCTCAACTCTTGAGTGCTAATTGGATATACAATTAGACATCAGCGCAGAGATGAGGAGGTAAATCAAGGCTATACTTGACAATTCCTCAGATGCAGCAAGCTGAGAGACAGCTTAACAGCAGTAGATACAATATAGTTCACAATTTGTTTTGGCGGGAGTAATAAACCTTACCGCAATTTCTTTTCATACAAAGCAAATTCACACATCTAAAATATCCAGCGGGAGAGTATTACATGAAGCTTGTCATCCACGGCAAAAATATTGAAATCACCGATGCGATTCGTGAGTATGTACATCAAAAGATTGAAAAAGCAGTTAGTCATTTTCAAAGCATTACAAATGAAGTGGATGTGCATCTTAGCGTCGCTCGGAATCCCCGAATTAATCCAAGACAAGCAGCTGAAGTAACTATTTATGCTAATGGTAGCGTTATTCGTGCCGAGGAAAGCAGCGAAAGTCTATATGCCAGCATTGACTTAGTAGCAGATAAAATTGCTCGTCAACTGCGGAAATATAAAGAACGGCGTCAAGACCAGAAAACTCATGCTCTACCAACAGAAGTAGTTGTTGCAGAGTCGATAGTAACAGATTTAATTGGCGATCGCACCCCCGAATTGCCCAACGAAGTCGTCCGCACCAAATATTTTTCCATGCCGCCGATGACTGTTGCAGAAGCCCTAGAACAACTGCAACTCGTAGGACACGACTTTTATATGTTCCATAATTCTGAAACTGGAGAGATTAATGTAATTTACGAACGTAACCACGGCGGTTATGGTGTCATCCATCCCCGCAATGGTAACGGACATACTAACGGCAAAAATGGCAAGGCAAGCCATACTAATATAGTCATGCCAGAAAAGTCCCATTCTAGTAAATAGGCACTGTAAATAGGGAGATGAGGGGAGCAGCACTTCGGCTCCCTTCCCTACGGCGCTACACGTAGCTTGCTTCCACGGAGGGATACGACTTTGGCGAGGAGAAGCTGCACCTGCATCTTCCACTGAGAAAATATAAAGATGAAGGACGAAAAGGCTTACTTGAAGTCAAACATGCGCTAGGTAAAGTTCCGCTCATTAGTGGGCTTATTTAGCGCAGTTTCATAAAGAATTGTCACAATCTCAGGCGATCGTGTTCCAGGTGAGTTGATTGGGCAGGTCAAAAAGCAGTTTCATCGTTACGGATTACGTAGTAACAAGAAAAAGGAAAAGCATTATATTGCTAAAAAGTCATACGAAGTTACTGGAACTATTGCTACAAATGAAGGTGAGTTAAAAATTCCTAATCGGCAGCATT
The DNA here is from genome assembly GCF_963920915.1 of Nostoc sp. PCC 9305. Taxonomy (NCBI): domain Bacteria; kingdom Bacillati; phylum Cyanobacteriota; class Cyanophyceae; order Nostocales; family Nostocaceae; genus Nostoc; species Nostoc sp. PCC 9305. The sequence continues at coordinate 72,805 of NZ_CAWUDN010000028.1, read as the reverse complement.
TAAAGATGCATAGATGTCGTCAATTGCTTAAATTAGGTATTAAATATGAAAAAGATATCTTTAAAAGGTTAAGAGGTTTAAAAGCACAAATGCAACAAATCATAAAAGCAAATAACAGTAGTTTATAAATATGACTAGATATTATTAATTAGAAGGAAATTGTTGCTATAAGCCACACTATTTAACTCTTCACAAGCAGAACTAATGCAGCATAACATAAAACGCCCGTCTACTTTTTTGCCATCAATGTCTACAAGCATTTTCACTTGATATTGACCTGAAGACTTTATTAAAAATTACTTATTGTACCAAGCTTTTCGCCACTGTTGCATTTGTTTAATCTCTATATCTTGGGCTTTGATAATTTCTTGGGCTAATTTCTTGATTTCAGGGCGTTTAGACTTACTTAAGGCATCTTTTCCCATTGTTACAGCCCCTTCGTGGTGAGGAATCATCGCATTGATAAAGCGCAAATCAAATTCAGCATCGGCTGCACCTAAGTCTTGACTCATCATCATAGTTTGCATCTGGTCAGACGACATCTCCATCATGTGACCCATTTGGCTGTTGTAAGCCATTGGTTTATCTCCCGCCTTGGGATACCAAGCTTGTCGCCACTGCTTCATCTGAGTGATTTCTTGGTTTTGCGATTTGATAATATTGTCTGCTAATTTTTTGATTTCAGGACGTTTTGATTTCTGCTGCGCAACATTCGCCATTTCCACAGCCCCTTGATGGTGCGGTATCATAGCGTCAATAAATCGTAAATCAAAATTAGCATCGGCTGGGCCTAAATCCATTCCCATACTGTGATTCATCATGCCACCACCGTGGTTCATCATCTGCTTGTCTTTAGCATTGGTGGCGGTTTCCTTTGGCGCTTGGCTTTGGTTCTGGGAAGCAGTACTAGTACAGCCTGTCATTAACCCACCAGCTGAAGCGATCGCAGTAAAAGTTAGCGCTAAAAAGCCATTCCTTAAAAATAGCAGTTGCATAAATCTTACCTAATATGTTTACTAATTCTAATGATCTAATAATCTAATGAAATTTAGATGAAATCTAAAGATTTCCGACAACTTGTTTCTTATTGCACTGATTGCTCATGCCTATACTCGGTACATGGGAAATTTATCAGGTTTACTACTGTTCGCACAGTAGCATTGCTGGCTCCTTGGTTTTATCCTGGGGCGCATTGGATATACCTATGTTTCTACACTGGCTATTTGGCAGCATCGGAGTTTGTTTAGGCTACCATCGTCCGTTTAGTCATCGTAGCTTTAAAGTACCTCGGTGGTTAGAGTATGCGATCGCCCGATGAGCAAGGCTTTCTGAGTAGCGAACAAAAAATGTTAAAGAATGATAAGTTCTGATTGGACTAAATAAAATTAATTAATACGTATCTATCTTAGGTTATAGTTTATTTGGCTTAGAAAGATTGATAGTTGATGGTTTTGAACAGCATGATAACTACACTCAATACTGGCCATGTTTTACATAAAAATAAATCTATATGCATAGACGAGCGCCCTTATATTATTTATTTTTAGGAGTATTAACGAGTTCTAGCTGTTTGATCTTCAGTGTAGCAGCCCAAGTCCCATCTAATTCTCAGCAGTCCTCGACTCGGAGTGAAGCTGAAACTGCTAGTTGGTTTGAAGCCCATCGCACACAGCCAGGCGCTTTACGAGCATTTGTACAGCGAATGCCGAAGGGAGGAGATATCCACAGTCATCTAAGCGGTGCTGTGTACGCAGAACACTATCTGGAGTGGGCTGCCACCGATGGGTATTGTGTGAATCCAAAGGCGGGGGCTTTAGTTGAACCTAAAGCTTGCGGTCAGGACAGTAGCTATTTTCCAGCCTCAGAATTGTTAAACCGAACATCTGTTTATGATTCCCTAATAAATCGTTGGTCTACTCGTAACCTCCAATTTGCTGGAAAATCAGGACACGACCAATTTTTTGAAGCTTTTAGTGGTTTTGGGCCAATATCAGACTCTATGAGCCGTCGGGATGATATGGTTGCAGAAGTAGCAAATCGGGCAGCTTCGCAGCACATTACCTATCTAGAGTTAATGCTTACGGTTCAGGGCAGTGAGGTTCGACAGCTAGGGCGTGAAGTTGGTTGGAATAAAGATTTGCAAGAGATGCACCGTCAATTGCTCAAACGAGGATTAAGCAAGCTAGTGACACTCGGCAACCAGCAATTTGCACAGTTGGAGCGCGAAGTCTCTAAAACACTCGGTTGCGGCACTCCATCGGCACAGCCTGGATGTGCAGTGACGGTGCGCTATTTGCAGCAAACGACAAGAACAAAGTCGCCCGTTGAAGTTTTTGCTCAGTTAGCTTATGCCTTTGCACTAGATTCATCGGATTCGCGGGTAGTTGGCATCAATCTCGTCGCCCCAGAAGACAACCCGATTGCACTGCGCGACTACACCCTGCAAATGCAAATGCTGCAATTTTTCAAACGCCAATATCCCAATGTCAAGGTCGCGCTCCATGCCGGAGAGTTAACCCTGGGGTTGGTTCCGACAGAGGATTTACGTTTTCATATTCGGCAAGCTGTAGAAGTGGCACAGGCATCTCGCATCGGACATGGCGTGGATATTCTTTTTGAGGAGCGTCCCTTCGAGTTGATGGAGCAAATGCGGCGACTCGGCGTGTTGGTCGAAATCTGCCTGACCAGTAATGAGGTTATTTTGAATGTCCAGGGAGATCGGCATCCTTTTAGGGAGTATTGGAAGGCTGGAGTACCAATGACCCTTGCTTCTGATGATGAAGGCATTTCCCGCATCGATTTGAGCCATGAATATTTGTTAGCAGCAACGAGATATGGGCTGGGATATAAAGACCTCAAGCGACTGGCTCGCAATGGCTTAGAATATAGTTTCGCTCCGGGAAATAGTCTCTGGAAGTCGCCTGAGTTTAAGACAATGGTTGCAGTTTGTGCAAGCGATATCCCTGGTAAAACCTCTGTTTCTCAAGGGTGCAGTGCTTTTTTGAACAAGAGCGATCGGGCGCGGATTCAATGGCAGCTAGAGTCGGAATTTGCTCGGTTTGAGTCATTGCAGAACTGGCTTTGATGAACTTTCACAAAAAATGTAGAGTAATAAATTATTTGACCGCAGCAACAAATTAGAAGTCAAGTTTTTCATACCTGCAAACTTTAGTGCAAACAATACTTTGCCAAAATTTTTCTAGGCTTTTATTTTGGCAAAGGTATTGTCGTTTTCCAAGCAACTTGGCTTTGATTCTTGTGAAAAATTATACTTACAAAGTCAAGATTGTCTAGGAATAAACTTATGTATCATTATTGTCATTTTCACAATTTCCTCAAATTCTTTTGGTAAGTTTAAGGTAAAGCCAAAGCATGAATTGTTCTGGTTTTGCAGAACTTAAATAGCTGGGAGAAAAGTTATGGATACTGCTGTCAAATATGACCTAGAAGTTATTAAAGAAGAAGCGCGACAACTTATTCACAAAGGACTTGTAAGACGTAACCAGCCAATTTATGCTTTGTGTCAGTACATTCCTGGTCGAGATTGGATTTGTGTTGAGCTTGAGCTAGAAGAAAATGACTTTTTACTCAGAGATAAGATTATCGATCTGTTGGGTCGTGAAGACTGGATTGAAGATTAAAACAAAAGTGTAAAGCTAAAAATGTAACAGTGTTGCCTGAGTAATAATTAAGTGAGAGCCAATTTCGGTGTTACAGAACAGTGGGATGAATTGGGGTAGGCAGGGGAGAATTTTGGAAGTTGCTAAATCATTCTGCAAATATGCAACGCCAATTTTATTTAATGCTATTTCAACTCCGATGAGATTTGAATTATCTCTTCAGATATATGCAAACTCAGCGTTTGCCCGGAAATGCGATCGCATGTTCGGGGATAAATAAAGCTGTTAAGCTAATCAGCATTCAAGTTGCATAATCAGGGCGGGCAAGATGCCATAGGTGTCAATACTTGTCGGTTAAGGGGAAAAGGGGAAGGGGAAAGGGGAAAGAAAAAACCTTTAACCTTTACCCTTTAACCTTTTCCCCAAACCCAATTCCAATTTAAAAATGCTTAACCGAGCAGTATTGCCATAGGTGTCAACTTAAGCTAAAAGCTTTGTCAAATCTCGTTTCCAGCCTCCGGGCTGGAAATGGACTTCAATTGCGGCTCTGCGCCAGCAAGGGAGGCGGAGCCTCTAGGACAGCAGTCTCAGACTGGGAACGAGACTTCTTAATAACCCTTCTGCTTTCTCAACAAGCTACGGTGTACACACAAATCCTAAAAACCTAGCTTGATAAAGCTTGACTCGTTCCCATGCTTTGCATGGGAACGGTTAATTATAAGCTTTGCCGACTCTGCCTCTAATGATACATTGAGTCATCAGCATAAATGTATGCATTCCCATACGGAGTATAGGAAAAAGAAAATATCTAACATTAAGCCTTAATAAATCCTTATATTAATAAAAAGCTACTACGTTCCTAACCAATCTGAGACTTTTCCTTTATTCCTTGATTTATGTTTGTCAATACCTTCATCAGACGGCCAGTGCTGACGACGGTCTGCACGTTCATCATCTTGCTGCTGGGAAGCATCTGTATACCGATTCTTCCCATTTCTCAGCTACCAGACCTTGCCCCAGTGCAAATTACTGTTAGCTCCAACAATATTGGTGCGGATGCTCAAACAACAGAAAATACTGTCACCAACATTATTGAGCGACAAATTAATGGTGTTAAAGATGTATCTTATATATCTTCTAATACGGGTAATGATGGTTCGAGCAATATAACTGTCTCCTTCCCGACTAATGTCAATAGCGATATTGCTCAAGTAAACGTTCAAAACAAAGAAGCACTGGCTTCACCTCAATTGCCAGATACTGTTCAACGAACAGGTGTGACTGTTGAAACAGCATCGAGCAGTTTGCTGCTTGTCTATGGGTTTTACTCAGAAAATAATGAGTATGACAACATTTTTATCAGTAACTATGTCGATCTGTATATTTTCGATCAGATCAAACGACTTCCTGGTGTAGGAAGTGCTAGGGTTTTTGGGGAACGCAAATATGCCATGCGTCTCTGGCTTGATCCCAACAAGCTTGCCCAACATCAACTAACTCCGCAAGATGTGACAGCTGCCCTGCAACAACAAAATATTCAGGTGGGTGCAGGGGCGATTGGTAAGGAACCAGCACCAGATAATCAAAGCTTTGAATTTGCTTTACGGGCAACCAGTCGATTTAAAGATGCGGCTGAATTTGAGGATATGGTGCTAAAGGTAAGTCCAGCCGGCACTAATAGCAGTACTAATAACCCCACTAGCAGCATTCTAGTTAAAGTCAGAGATGTCGGTCGAGTTGAACTAGGAGCAGAGAACTATCTGGCTGATGCCAAATTCACCATCCCAGGAAATGCGCCCAAGGCAGCCGTGGGTTTGGGGATATATCAACTTCCCGGTAGTAATGCCCTCAAGGTTGCTCATGCTGTTGAAGAACAGATCAAGATATTAGAGAAAAGTTTTCCACCTGGACTCAAAGCACAGTTGGCATTTGATACCACTCCGTTTGTAGAAATTTCTTTAGAAGAAGTTCTGCACACTCTGGTTGAGGCGATTGTCCTAGTAGTCTTGGTAATTTTTGTCTTTTTACAAGACTGGCGTACTACGATCATTCCGACTGTGGCGATCCCCGTTTCCTTGATTGGGACGTGTGCAGCTCTATTGGTTTTAGGATTTCAAATTAATACACTGACCTTGTTTGGTTTCGTACTCGCGATCGGGATCGTCGTGGATGATGCCATTATTGTGGTCGAGGCAGTTGCAGTCAAACTAGAGCAGGGTATGAGACCCTTTGAGGCGGCTGTCGAAGCCATGAAGGAGTTAACTGGGGCAATCATTGCCACTTCACTTGTACTCATGGCAGTATTTATTCCCGTTGCATTCATTCCGGGTACAACAGGGATTGTTTACAAACAATTTGCCTTAACCGTTGCTTGCTCCATTGCCATTTCCACCTTCAACGCCTTAACCTTCTCTCCGAGTATGGCAGCCATTCTTATGCGCCCTGCTCAGACTCCACGCGGCCCTTTGGGGTGGTTTTTTACACAGTTTAATCGGGGATTTAGCTGGTTCACGCGGCGATATGTCGGGTTTGTTAGCTACCTTACCCATGTCAAGCCGATTGTAATTGGGGTTTTTGTCACTGGTTTATTAGCAACAGTTTTGATGTACAGAGCAGTACCTACCGGATTTATTCCAGAGGAAGATCAGGGTTACTTCTTTGTCATTGTCCAGGGGCCTGATGGAGTTTCTTTGAAATATACCGAATCTGTGATGAACAAGGTAGTCAAAGAAGTCACATCGGCTCCCGAAGTTAGAGCTAGTTTTATGATCAGTGGCTTTGGTTTCGATGGTAATGCTTCTAATTTAGGTATTGCCTTTGCTAACCTGAAACCCTGGAAAGAGAGAGCTGAAGAATCTCAATCTGTTTATGGCATACTTCAGAGGCTGAACAAAAAACTTTCTACAATTACAGAAGCCAGAGCGATCGCAGTAAATGCCCCTCCAGTGAGAGGATTAAGTACTACGGGTGGTTTTGAGTTTATCATTCAAGACAAAACCGGCAGTGCGCCGATTGAAACCCTAATTGAGACTGCTCAAAAATTGATTGGGGCGGCACGTAAAAGCCCTGTTCTTCAAGGAGTCTTCACTCAGTTCACCGCAGATACTCCCCAATTTGACATTCAGGTAAATCGCAACCAAGCCAAAGCTCTCAATGTCGAAATTAACGACATCTTTGGGGCATTGCAAACTTACCTGGGATCGCAATATGTGAATAACTTTGTGCAGGGACAGCGACAGTATCGGGTATATGTCCAAGCAGACGGGGTGTTCCGCTCGAATCCAGATGATATTGGCAAGCTGTATGTTCGCTCTGCCAGTGGGGCGATGATTCCGTTGAGCAGTTTGGTGAAAATTACTCCCTTTGTAGGGCCGAAAACCATCGCCCATTACAACTTGTACAGGTCAATTAAAGTACAAGGCGCTCCTGCTCCCGGTGCTAGCTCTGGACAGGCAATTAAAGCGATGGAGCAACTAGCAGCAGAAAACTTACCTCAAGGGTTTGGTTATGAGTGGACAGGGACTTATCTCCAAGAGAAGACATCTGGGGGAGCTACAGGCTTGATTTTTGCCTTAGCGATCGTTATTGTCTTTCTGGTGCTGGCAGCTCAGTATGAAAGCTACATTGACCCGATCATTATTTTGCTGACAGTTCCCCTAGCAGTTTTGGGAGCAATGACAGCGATTTGGCTGCGTTCCAATATTTTCATGGCAGGCAGCCTCTTCCCAAAAGTAGTGGATGATATCTATTGCCAGGTAGGTTTGGTAACTTTGATTGGTCTAGCTGCGAAAAACGCAATTCTAGTCGTGGAATTTGCCAATCAACTCCACGAGCAGGGCATGAGCTACACGCGGGCGGCGGTGAAAGCGGGGCAAGAACGTCTACGACCGATCTTAATGACATCCTTTGCCGCACTGTTAGGATTTTTGCCTCTGGTGATTTCTCAAGGGGCTGGAGCCAGTAGCCGTTGGTCTTTAGGAACAGCGCTGTTTGGGGGGTTGATGCTTTCGACGTTTTTGAGTTTGTTCTTAGTGCCAATTCTCTATATTTTGGTTAAAACCTTGGCTCAGGCTATATTACCTAGGAAGCGAGGAGGTTCAAATCCTCCAGATTCTCCAGGAGCTTCGGGAAGTAGACATGAAGCTCTACCAGCTGGCTCAAGTCAGCCAGAGACGCAATTTAGGTCTCAGGAGGATGGGATAAGCTAAGTTTGGGTAAGGGGCAGGGGAGCAGGGGAGCAGGGGAGCAGGGGAGCAGGGGAGCAAGGGGGATAAAACAGAAAAGGGATTAACCTCACTGTTGCGCTAGCTTCCCGTAGGGTACGAAGAACCACTTATTAAGAAGTGGATGGACTCAGCCCCATGTTCCGCTCTGATTCACGGCAGCAGATCAGCAGATAAGAGGTCTTTTCCCCCTTGCTCCTCTGCCCCTCTGCCCCTCTGCCCCTCTGCCCCTCTGCCCCTCTGCCCCCAGCCTCTTCTCAACTATGCAGGTTAAAAGCGTATCAGCTTATCCACAACATCCTCTAACTCTGATACCATTTTCTGTAATTTCCTGCTTGCTAAAAAAATTAGTCGAATAGAATTAAGTACTTAGATAAGGAAAAGTGAAATGGGACTTAGCGACGGACTTTTGAACCCGACCAAAAAGGCTATGGTCATAGATGATTGTTGCAACATGATTGAAGGACAGCTTGCATCCAAGTCAGGCATGAGCGGCATCGCTTTGAAAACTGCCTTTGCTGCTTTGAAGGGGGTTAAGCCAGGGTATATTCCCTATGTCGTTGAGCAGATATTACCGCAATGCTTTACAGCTCTCGATCCCATCTGGAGTCAAGGCGTAGAGAAAGGCGACCCGGTTGAATATCTGAGTGCGAATCGCTCTAATACAGCAGATGCACTACTAGGTGTTACCGATGCGAGAGTCAAGAACTCAAACCGCCAAATCGTGCGAGGAACCTATGAAAAACTTCGCGGTTCAGCCAAAAAGCACGTAGAAGAAGCAGTGCCAGATTTAGCCAAAGTAATCAATAATTACACTAAGGTCTGAGCCAAACGAGTAGAGACGCGATTAATCGCGTCTTTTAGAAAGGTGGGAAGAAGCGCAGATAGAAAGTAGCTTTTCACCAGATATAGCCCCAAAACTTCGCCAACTCCAAATCGCATTTTGCCCGTTGGATGGCTCCTTTACAGCAGTTTGCAACTAAATGAGGTACAGAACCAAGAATTCACAAACCAAATTATTCTTCTGCTTCCTGCCTCCTGCCTCCTGCCTTCTGCCTCCTGCCTCCTGCCTCAAAACCAGTGACTTTGTACCTCATGCAAAAGAAAACTGCTGTAATTGTTAGGCCCTACTGCGTATCCTTCACCACACCGCTTATGCCAGATCAACCTACACCAGAAATCGAACTGCTCCGCGCGGCCTACGCGGCCTTTAACGCGCGGGACATTGACGCCGCCCTCGCCCTCATGACTCCGGACGTGGCTTGGCCGAAAGCATTCAAAGGCGGTTCTGCCCTTGGCCATGAAGGAGTCCGCGCTTACTGGACGGAGCAATGGAGCGAGATCAACCCGCACGTGGAGCCGGTGACTTTTCACTCGGAAGAGTCCGGGCGTATCTTGGTCGAAGTGCATCAGGTCGTGCGCGACCTGGCTAGAGCCGTTCTTGCCGATGAGCACGTCGGTCATCGTTTCACCATTGCGCAGGGCTTGATTCAAGCTATGGAAGTCTGTCCACTTCCATAATTTAACCCCCCATCCGCACAGGTATGTATGCCAATGGCTTTGTAATCTCCACTACCAGCGCTCTCAATGTGCGCGATCGCTACGACCTGAATTTTCCAAATCATCCAATTCTAAATAGGCGCAGTCTTTTTCAGTATAAGGCACAGAAAACCCTTGCACATCTGAATGGGGTAATATGCATTATGGGTGTCTGTTTAATCGCTTAGATATTGAAAGTTATCGGGCGATCGCCAAAAGTTTAGTAACTGTGTATCTATTTTTTAAGTATCAGGACATGTAGACATCACTTTCCATCTTGTGTAGAAGCAAGGAATTTAGTCAAGAAGGCGGAAAAAATTCATCATGGGTAGATGGCCATCATCTGGAAAAAAAGTATAATTACTTACTGATGAGTTCGCCAAAATCCTTTTTGTAATGGAGTGTCGATAATGACATTAGCAACGACTCCACAAACAAAGCCTTTAACTGATGAAGAATTACAAAAGATAAACGCCTACTGGCGTGCAGCTAACTATCTTTCCGTTGGGCAAATATATCTACTCGACAATCCGCTACTAAGAGAACCCCTAAAGCTGGAACACGTCAAACCCAGACTATTGGGGCACTGGGGAACAACGCCAGGGCTGAACTTAATCTATGTTCACTTGAATCGGGTCATCAAAAAATATGACCTCAACACAATATACATTGCTGGCCCCGGTCATGGAGGCCCTGGATTAGTAGCCAATACTTACTTAGAAGGCACTTACACTGAGTATTATCACAACATCTCCCAAGATGCTGAAGGAATTCAGAAACTCTTCAAACAGTTCTCTTTCCCCGGTGGTATTCCCAGTCACGTAGCACCGGAAACCCCTGGTTCGATCCACGAAGGCGGCGAATTAGGTTATGCCCTCGTTCACGCTTATGGTGCTGCCTTTGATAACCCTGACTTAATTGTTGCTGCTGTTGTTGGTGACGGTGAAGCCGAAACAGGTGCTTTAGCAACTAGCTGGCATTCCAACAAATTTCTTAACCCTGTACGTGATGGTGCTGTGCTTCCCATTTTGCACCTGAATGGGTATAAAATTGCTAACCCAACGATGCTGGCACGGATTAGCCGTGAGGAGTTGGAGAGTTTATTTATAGGTTATGGCTACAAACCATACTTTGTTGAAGGTGAAGATCCCGCAGATGTCCATCAGCAGATGGCGGCGACTCTAGAAACAGCGATCGCCGAAATTCAAAGTATCCAAAGGGAAGCCCGCGTACATGGTTTCACCAAACGTCCCCAGTGGCCGATGATTGTTATGAGAACCCCCAAAGGTTGGACAGGGCCCAAGGAAGTAGATGGTAAAAAAACCGAAGATTATTGGCGATCGCATCAAGTTCCCTTTGGCAACATAGCCAAACAGCCAGACCACCTGAGACTTCTAGAAGATTGGATGAAGAGTTACAAGCCAGAAGAACTCTTCGACGCTAACGGTAAACTGATTCCCGAACTAGCAGAACTCGCCCCGAAAAAGCATCGACGCATGGGTGACAATCCCCACGCTAACGGCGGTATTTTGCTGCATGACCTGAAAATGCCCAACTTTCAAGACTATGCTGTAGATGTCTCTGAACCAGGGAAAGCGATCGCAGAAGCGACCAAAGTAACCGGCAAATTCCTGCGGGATATTATGCGACTTAACCAAGAAAGTCGCAATTTCCGTATCTTCGCCCCCGACGAATTAGCATCGAATCGTTTAGACCCTGTACTAGAAGTTACTGACAGAGTTTCCGTAGCTGAGATTTACCCCGAAGATGACCACCTTTCCCCCGATGGTCGGGTAATGGAAGTTCTCAGCGAAACTTCTTGCCAAGGATGGTTAGAAGGCTACCTCCTCACCGGGCGTCATGGGTTCTTCACTTGCTACGAAGCATTCATCCACATCATCGATTCCATGTTCAACCAACACGCCAAATGGTTGAAAACCACCAAACATATTCCCTGGCGTAGACCAATCGCTTCCCTCAATTACCTACTCACCTCTCATGTTTGGCGACAAGACCATAACGGTTTCTCTCACCAAGACCCCGGTTTTATCGACCATGTAATTAACAAAAAAGCCGAGATTGTTCGCGTCTATTTGCCGCCCGATGCCAACACTCTATTGTCGGTAACTGACCATTGTCTAAAAAGCCGCAACTATGTTAACGTCATCATTGCTGGTAAACAGCCAGCATTGCAATATCTCAACATAGATGCAGCCATCAAGCATTGCACCAAAGGCATCGGCATTTGGGAATGGGCAAGCAGCGACCAAGGCGGCGAACCAGATGTAGTGCTGGCTTGTGCTGGGGATGTTCCCACCTTAGAAACCTTGGCGGCTGTAGACATCCTGCGTCAACACTTCCCAGATTTAAAAGTGCGGGTAGTGAACGTAGTCGATTTGATGACACTACAGCCAAAAACCGAACATCCCCACGGTTTGAGTGAAAAAGATTTTGACACAATTTTCACCACCGACAAACCCGTTATCTTTGCCTTTCATGGCTATCCCTGGCTAATTCATCGCCTAACTTATCGCCACACTAATCATAAAAACATCCATGTGCGTGGCTACAAGGAAGAGGGAACTACCACCACCCCCTTTGACATGGTTGTTCTCAACGATTTAGATCGCTTCCATTTGGTAATTGATGTAATCGATCGCGTGCCAAAACTAGGATCTAAGGCAGCTTATGTCAAACAGCACATGCAAGAGAAACTGATCGAACACAAGCATTACATTCAGAAGTACGGCGACGATGTGCCGGAAATTCGCGATTGGAAGTGGCCTTATTAAAAGGAGATAAGGGAAACAAGGGAGACAAAGAGGATAAGATAAAATTTTCTTCTTTGTCTTCTATATCTGCCTTGTTTCTTTTTATCGTTTTAATGTTTGTATAGAGCAATACGTTTAGGTTAACGGAATTTATCTGTTAAGGTAGCCCGTTCTTAAACCTACGGTGTATACACAAGTCTTTGAGAGTTGCCTCCCAGCGTTTAGATCCCCCCTAACCCCCCTTAAAAAAGGGGGAACCAGAGTCAAAGTCCCCCAATTTATCGGGGGATTTAGGGGGATCTTCAACGATTTTGGTTTTATACAAAGATGTGTGTACACCGTAGGTTCTTAAACAGAGAGAAAGCTAGAATCTTGTGTATCCACCTTTGAACTGAATTCATCCGCCTCAGAACTCCGTCCATCCACCTTTGAACTGAATTCATCCGCCTCAGAACTCCGTTCATCCACCTTTGAACTGGATTCATCCGCCTCAGAACTCCGTTCATCCACCTTTGAACTCCGTTCATCCACCTCAGAACTCCGTTCATCCACCTTTGAACTGAATTCATCCGCCTCAGAACTCCGTTCATCCACCTTTGAACTGGATTCATCCGCCTCAGAACTCCGTTCATCCACCTTTAAACTGGATTCATCCGCCTCAGAACTCCGTCCATCCGTCTCAGAACTCCGTCCATCCACCTTTGAACTCCGTTCATCCACCTTTGAACTCCGTTCATCCACCTTTGAACCTCAAACTTCTAACTCCTCACGTCCTACCCTTTTGAATTAATCAAGTACTAGTGAAACCCAAAAGCATCTGCATAAGTTTTTAACTTTGCACTGAGAAGTACTTAAAGTTACTTAATGCATCAAACGCTACTTACTTTCATAGTTAGCGCTAGGATAGCTATGTATTTTATGAAAGTATAAATATGGCTCAAACTTTTTACGTAAATCCAGTATCAGGCAGCAATACCAACCCAGGTACTCAACAAGCCCCCTTCAAAACTATTACGCAAGCCCTCAAGGTAGCGACTGTTGATACCAAGATTCAACTAGCAGATGGTAATTACAATGCTGCTAGCGGTGAAGTCTTTCCGTTAACGATTCCATCTGGCGTAACAGTGGTGGGTAATGAAGCCAATAAAGGCAATGGTATTTTAATTGAAGGAAGTGGTAGTTACCTGAGCCGTACTTTTGCTGGTCAGAATGTCACATTTGTACTGCTGGATAAAGCTGAACTCCGAGGAGTGACTGTAACAAATTTAGCTAGCCGTGGTAGTGGTGTCTGGATTGAATCAACTGCCCCTACTGTTGCTAATAGCACCTTCATCAACAATAAGCGGGAGGGAGTATTTGCTACAGGCGATGCTAACCCAGTGATTCTAGGTAATGTGTTCAGTGAGAATGCAGCTAATGGAATTGCGATCGCTAAAAATTCTAAAGGTCAAATTGAAAATAATACCTACTTCAAAACAGGTTTTGGCATTGCCATTAGTGATACTGCATCACCTATCCTTCGAGATAACAGAATCTATGAAAACCGTTCTGGGATTGTTATCTCTGGTAGTGCCCGTCCCGTATTACGTAATAATGTCAGCGAAAATAATACTGATGATGGGATCACAGTAATTGGAACAGCTCTACCGGATATCGGCAGTATCAATAGTCCAGGGGGCAATACTCTACGCAATAACGGTAAATTTGATTTGCAAAATGTCAGTTCCAATAAGCTGATTTCTCTAGGAAATAAAATAGATGTGTCTAAAGTCGCCGGAAACATAGAGTTTGCAGATAGTTCGGTTCCAACACCGACACCAACTCCAACACCGACACCGACACCGACACCGACACCGACACCAACGCCAACTCCAACACCAACTCCAACACCAACTCCAACACCAACTCCAACACCAACTCCAACTCCAACGCCAACTCCGACCCCAACCCCAACAATTGAATTAACCGATATTGCAAATCATTGGGCAGGTGGGTTTATTCGGGAATTAGTCAAATTGGGGATAGTTAATGGTTTTCCCGATCGCACATTTAAACCCGATGCGACGATGACACGCGCACAATACGCGGCAATACTGGTAAAAGCTTTCAACCCACTACCAAACCGTGCAGCGATCAAATTCAAAGATGTACCAGCAGACTTCTGGGCATCCAAGGTAATTCAGCAGGCATATCAAGGTTCATTTCTCTCTGGTTTTCCTGACAATACCTTTAGTCCTAATAAAAATATTCAGCGCGTGCAAGTGATTGTCTCTCTGGTAAATGGATTGGGGTTATCTAGTGATGGTACGGCAACTATCAAAGTTTTCGATGACCAAGCCAAGATTCCTGAATATGCCAAGGATGAGGTAGCAAAAGCTATAGACAAGGAAATTATCGTCAATTACCCAAACCTGAAACAACTCAATCCTACCCGCGATGCTACACGCGGTGAGGTAGCGGCGATCGTGTATCAAGCATTGGTAGATGCTGGGCGTGTAGCAGCGATCAATTCGTCTTATATAGTGACTGCTTGATTAGTCATTGGTCATTAGTAGTTTTGTAGTGGCGTGACAAGACTAAAATGTTGCATAAATTTTCTTGTGGGGCGGGCATCTTGCCCGCCAATTAGGACGGGCTAGAAGCCCATCCCACAAGAATTTGCTAATGCACAAATTTAGTCTTGACACACCAGTAGGGTGTGTTATCGCGTTAGCGTAACGCACCATTAGAGATTTTCGGTGCGTTAGGACTTTAGTCAATAACGCACAACCCCAAATTAAAGCTCATGTGGAGTTGGTTTTTCGATTTGTGTACACCGTAGCCTAAAAGGAGAGAGGTTTTCTAGATGCCGTGAAAAGTCAAAAGAGCGATCGCCACCAAATATTGACTGCTTTTAACGGTGTTTTCACCTGCCTCACTTTCCTGGAAACCCAAATTAAATCAGGCTTTCTGAATTTGGAATTTTGAATTGGTATTATTACCATGTTCCAGTAATAGAATTGATAGCGAAGGCTTGGTAAAGTCTTCAACTCTCAAAAGATAGAAGCTTTAGTAGCAGATTTTACCTGTAAAAAAACAAAAGTCTGTATTCAAAGTAAGCTTGTAGCATATAAAACGCTTGTAAGATTTTTATGACTTCCCGGATTCGCTTTTTAATGTGCCCTCCTGACCACTACGATGTGGACTATGTGATTAATCCTTGGATGGAAGGGAATATTCACAAGTCATCGCGCGATCGCGCCGTGGAACAGTGGCAGGGACTACATCAAATCCTTAAACAACACGCCATTGTAGATTTAGTACCACCGGAAAAAGGCTGGCCTGATTTGGTTTTTACCGCCAATGCTGGCTTAGTACTAGGCGATAATGTCGTCCTCAGTCGCTTTTTGCACAAAGAACGTCAGGGAGAGGAGCCTTTCTTCAAACAATGGTTTGAGGCAAATGGTTATACAGTCAATGAACTTCCCAAAGATTTACCCTTTGAGGGAGCAGGAGACGCACTACTAGATCGGGAAGGACGCTGGTTATGGGCGGGATACGGTTTCCGCTCGGAATTAGATTCTCATCCTTATCTGGCTAAATGGCTGGATATTGAGGTGCTATCCTTGCGATTAATAGACGAACGTTTCTATCACTTGGATACCTGTTTTTGTCCCCTAGCAAATGGCTATTTGCTTTACTATCCCGGTGCTTTTGATTCTTACTCCAACCGCTTAATTGAAATGCGAGTCGCGCCAGAAAAGCGGATCGCCATTGAAGAAGCCGATGCACTGAACTTCGCTTGTAATACGGTGAATGTGGATAGCATCGTCATCATGAACAAGGCGAGTGATGCTTTGAAAACCCGCCTTGCAGATGTAGGTTTCCAAGTGCTGGAAACACCTCTAACGGAATTTCTCAAAGCTGGTGGTGCGGCTAAATGCTTAACTCTGCGGGTTACAGAACCAGTTCGAGATGAAATTCATGCCAATGTCTCGGTAGAAAGCCGCGTCATTCGGATGGAAGGACATTTGCTCGATGCTGGGTTAATCAACCGCGCCTTGGATTTGATTATAGATGCCGGGGGAAGTTTCCAAGTCCTGAATTTCAACTTGGGAGAACAACGACAAAGTACCTCAGCCGCAGAGGTGAAGGTATCAGCACCATCTCATGAGGTGATGGAAGAAATCATCTCAATGTTGATTGATTTGGGTGCTGTAGATTTACCCCATGATGAGCGAGATGCCAAGCTGGAGCCGGTAATTCAAGATGGTGTTGCACCTGATGATTTCTATGTCAGTACCATTTATCCCACCGAGGTGCGAATTAATGGTCAGTGGGTGAAGGTAGAAAATCAGCGAATGGATGGAGCGATCGCCATTACTCAAACTCCTACAGGTTTAGTTGCTCGGTGTAAAATACTGCGCGATTTAAAAGTTGGCGAACAGGTAATTGTAGACGTTTTAGGTATCCGCACCATCCGTAAAACTGAATCGCGTGAAGTCCGCAGCACTCAAGAATTCAGCTTTATGTCGGCGGGAGTTTCCAGCGAACGGCGCGTGGAATTAGTCGTTGAACAAGTGGCTTGGGAATTACGTAAAATCCGTGATGCTGGTGGTAAAGTAGTTGTCACGGCTGGGCCGGTAGTGATTCACACTGGTGGCGGCGAACACCTGGCGCAACTGGTTCGAGAAGGATATGTACAGGCGTTGCTGGGTGGAAATGCGATCGCAGTTCACGACATTGAGCAAAATATCATGGGCACTTCCTTGGGTGTAGACATGAAGCGGGGTGTCGCCGTTCGTGGTGGACACCGCCATCACCTGAAGGTAATTAATAGTATCCGCCGTTATGGCAGCATTCCCAAAGCTGTGGAAGCGGGAGCAATTAAAAGTGGCGTGATGTATGAATGTGTCCACAATAATGTACCTTTTGTGCTTGCGGGATCGATTCGAGATGACGGGCCTTTACCTGATACCGTAATGGATTTGATTCAAGCACAGGAGCAATATGCCAAACATCTAGAAGGTGCAGAGATGATTTTGATGCTGTCATCAATGCTGCACTCAATTGGGGTGGGGAATATGACCCCGGCAGGTGTGAAAATGGTGTGTGTGGATATTAATCCAGCCGTGGTGACTAAGTTAAGCGATCGCGGTTCTGTAGAATCAGTGGGTGTAGTGACAGATGTGGGATTGTTCCTCAGTCTGTTGATTCAGCAGTTGGATAAGTTGACAAGTCCTTATGTAAATAAGGTAGGTTAAGGAAACGTAGACGCAAAGACGCAGACAAAGGGAAATGACAAGAGTAGCTTTCAGTGAAGAGTTGCAGATTAATTGGGTCAGTTTTATCGCTGATTTCTTGTTGGTAGGGATGGTTTTTGGCCCGCCTATCGCTCCCTTTTTGGCTGCGTCTGGAGTGTCTTTGCTTCCTGGAATTGCGGACATCATTTATTTCATGGGTAATCATGTCTGTCCGCAACCAGATATGGGGTTAGATTTAGCACCACCGTTTATTATGGCTGTGTGTATGCGCTGCTACGGCACTGTCACGGGTTTGCTAATTACTCGTCTGCTGTATGGCGTAACTGGTGGTAAGGGATTTTACTGGTTAAGTCAGTATGGCTGGAGTGGTGCTGCTTTAGCAAGTGTGCTGATGATGGCTTATCCTTTGGAATTGGCAGCGCAGGTTTTTGGTTGGTGGAGTTTTAATAACTATCTGGTTACGCCTTTTGGGTTAATTACAGGTTTGGCGTGGGGATTGTTTACTATGCCGATTTTGCATGGGTGGCGGAGTACTAAAACCAGATTGCATCAATTGTAGAATTAGAAACCGCACGTCAGTAGCCTCTTCCAACTGACAGAGGCAAGGGTGCGGCATGACCGAAACCAAGTGCTGAGGGCGATAAATTATGATTCAAGCCTTACGTAAACTAGTAACATTCGATGAATTCATCGCTTGGTATCCAGAAAATTCGCAACAACGTTATGAACTGCATGATGGAGTAATTGTTGAGATGGCACCACCAACAGGCGACCATGAAGAGGTCGTTGGATTTTTGGCACTAGAAATATCTGCCGAAATTAAGAGGCTAAAACTTCCCTACTTCATTCCTAAAACAGCGTTTATTAAACCATTGGAAGGTCAATCAGCTTATTCTCCAGATGTGCTGATATTAAATCGGACTAATTTAGTAAATGAGCCTCTGTGGAAAAAAGAATCAACTATTAGCCAAGCAGCATCAATTCCTTTAGTAGTTGAGGTAGTAAGTACCAACTGGAGAGATGATTATTTAAAAAAAGTGGCAGACTATGAGGCAGTAGGCATTCCTGAATACTGGATTATAGATTATGCAGCTTTAGGTGGTAAGCGGTTTATAGGCAATCCTAAACAACCAACTATCTGGATTTACTCATTAGTTGAAGGAGAATACCAAGTCAAGCAGTTTCGAGGTAGCGATGCCTGTAGCGGTAAAGTACAGCAGTTTGCAACTAAATGAGGTACAGAACCAAGAATTCACAAACCAAATTATTCTTCTGCTTCCTGCCTCCTGCCTCCTGCCTTCTGCCTCCTGCCTCCTGCCTCAAAACCAGTGACTTTGTACCTCATGCAAAAGAAAACTGCTGTAAGCATTATCTCACCTACTTTCCCGGAATTGAATTTAACCGTCGAACAGATTTTTCAAGCTGGAGGTCTAACAACATAGTTACAACCCCACTTGACTGATTTTGAAAGGCGATCGCATTTAATGATAAAGACCTCGATAAATCATGAACTCACAACTTCTGCTAGCTAAAACGACAAGAATGCAAGTCGGATGTGTTTAATCATCCTAAAACTCGTTGGTGCAAAAAGTTGCAGTAGCGATCGCTAGTACTGTAAATACTAGCGATCTGTTTGTGATTTTTATCGTCTTATACTGCTTGTACTTACCTCAACCTTCTGCGCTCCTTCAATGATTTGGTAAAGTTTGTGTTCAAATTTCTGCATACATGCCGACCAATCAAATTCGAGTATAGAGGGGCGAGCGTGTCTGGTCATATCTGCTTTCAAATCGGGATTTTCCAGAATCGCAATTACCTTTTGGGCAAAGTCTGTAGGGTTGTTAGGTTGGGCAAGGAAGCCGTTACGACCAGGAAATACCTGTTCTGAAGTTGACGGCGCAACAACAGCAACCAGAGGAGTTCCAGATGCTAATGCTTCGTTATTTGTAGTGCAGAAGTTCTCGGTGACGGAGGGATTAATAAAAACATCCGCTCTGGCAAACCAACCTAGAAGTTCTGTACCATGAGACTCGCCCCATACAGTAATACTCGATCCAAACTTTTTAGCACGTTCGCGGATCTCTTCATCTAGCGGGCCACTACCAACAATTACCAGATGAACATCAGGAATTTTGGCAACTATGACTGGAAAGATATCAAGCAATTGGCTGACATTCTTTTCGGGTGTGATGCGTCCGACAAACAACAGAGTTGGTCGGTTATCGTTGGGAATTGGGTCGTAACAAATGTTTCGCGGATGAAATTTTTCGCAATCGATACCTTGATAAGCGACGTATTCAGCACGTTGGCATTTCAGTTCTTCGTATTTAGTCAGTTGCTCTTTAGAAGAGAAGTAATTGAAGTCATAAGACTCACTAAATTGCTTAACTAAAACGGGAACGATGGGACGAACCAAATTGAAGAATCTGTCTCCAAAATAATATTTGATATACGCAACGATATCTGTGTGGAAGAGTGATATTATTGGCGTGCCTGTTCGTTTTGCGTATTGAGTGCCGATAGGGCGACCATAACCTTGCAAGAAAAATGAGTATAAACCTCTCATTTGGGCTGCTTCTTCAACCACGATAATATCGGGTTTGAATTTCTCCAGCAACTTGGTATCGCTCCAATGCCGATAGTTCAACGGTTGAGGAAGAGACTTATAGAAGAGCAGCGGTTCTGTGGGGAATGCGTAAGCAGAGAAATTGGGGAAAGATTGAATTTCCTCTAAACCTACCATAGGGCGATCGCCAACATTTTTGGGGTAGCGATCGTTAATTTGCGGATGGATTAGAAAAACCTCATGTCCCTGCTCTAGCAACCAACGAACTCGTTGGTGAACTGCAACAGAAACACCAGTTAAGAAAGGAGCGTACAACCCTGTAAACAGTGCAATGCGAAGTTTTTGCTTAGTCATAATAAAGGGGAATATTTCACAAAATTGCTGGTTTTTAACTTAGGATTTACGCAGCAAATGTTTCATGAACATTCTGATTGTCTGGCTCAGAAATTCCCACACATACAGTTAGACTAAGGATTTACGCATTGTCAAATAGCTGAAATTTTCGATTTTGAAGTGGATGTTTATAGTGCTTCTAGTTTGTGTGCAATAGAGTCCGAACTTTCTCCTTCTAGAAGAGATGCTTTGAGGCACTCCCCTGACAGCAACAAAAGTTTTTCCACTTTTTTCTCCTAATAATAGATGGTTAGAGAGAGGTAGAGAAAAAATTGGGAATTAAGTAGACTCAA
The DNA here is from genome assembly GCF_963920915.1 of Nostoc sp. PCC 9305. Taxonomy (NCBI): domain Bacteria; kingdom Bacillati; phylum Cyanobacteriota; class Cyanophyceae; order Nostocales; family Nostocaceae; genus Nostoc; species Nostoc sp. PCC 9305. The sequence goes on along the minus strand of NZ_CAWUDN010000028.1, from coordinate 52,157 downwards.
TTGCAAACCCTTATATAAAACTGGGTTATAAGCTCTAAAAACATCCAAAATGCTAAGTCAAAATTCCCCTTAATATATTTGTCTAAACCCTTGCTAAAAATGTAAATACCTTTGGCAATCAACAAGTATAAACGTATATTTTTACAAGGGTTATAGCTAATATAGTTCTACTAAATATAAGATAATATAATTTGAAGACTAGGGAATGTTTAGTGTAATAACTTTCATGCCCTAGTTGATATTTAGCGATTTAATTCAAAGAGAAACCTTGCTATTAATAGGCTGATCCAACCATTGATAAGGGCGATATTCCACTAAGCGGACATTCCAAGGCCCTTTAACGCGATAGCTGACACCGCGCCAGGTAACTGTTGAAGTCCACAGGGATGATAGCATCGCTAACCCATAAACCCACTGTGTTAAGGGAATCCCAATCAACATTTTAATGATTGTAGCAGCTGATAATTTGGCGTAGACGTGGAACGCCTTGCCGGTAGGCATCGCCTGGTCATTAGAGCGAACCACTCGCTGTATCTCTAATTCCAACACCAGCATTATCAAGAGTAATCCGACAGTGTAAACTCCATAGCAGACTAACAACAAAGCCGCAGCTTCCCATTTTGCCTCTAACAACGACTCTAGAACTAACACGCTCAGTAAAGTCGGAAACAAAATGCTAGAAACAGCTTCACTCACAAGAGCCAACCAACGGGGATGATACAGTCGAGAAAAAAGAATAAGGCGCTTGAGATAGTCTACTAAGTTGAATAAATCAGTCTCTTCACGATTGACTATTAGTAGCGAAGGCACAAACTTTACCTGAAAACCATGTTTTTTCAGGATGTCGTGCATCATAAAATCTTCGCCTAAAGCTTGTCCCCACTTATCTAACAGTTCTGTTTGGCGAAGTACTTCTGTTTTCACAGCCAAAGTTCCACCCCAAGGAATCTGGAAGATAAACATTTGCACTACTGTGGATACATTGCCGATGTACCGCACTAAAGAACCCCAATAACTGCCTGTTGGCACGTACCAACGATTGCCCGTTGTTGCGCCGATTTTCGCATCACCTAGAGGACTGACTAATTCTCTGAGCCAATTCAGATGAACTATAGTATCAGCATCGACTAAAGCAACCACCTTGTAGGAGTCATCCAACTCTCGGACAGCTTGGATTAAAGAACTGCATTTGAGACTACAACTGTTACGTACTATTCTCAAAGGACTGATTTGAACGTTGGTTGCTTCTTGCTCTGTGATGGTTTCACTAGCGATTTTCCAAGCCGGATCTTCGTGACTATCAACGATTAATTTTAAATCATACTGTGGATAGTTTTGATTTAGGAGCGATCGCAAACATCTAGGCAAAAACGGATCGGCTCCACGTAAGCAAAGAATTACTGCTGTTTTGGGTAACTGATCGTCTGGTAATAAGTTTTTTTTAGACGAGCGCAGATACCATATAAAGACAAGCGTAAAACACACCTGAATAACCAGCCAACCCATCAAAGACTTAGACAGAAATATTGCCAAATCTTCCATTAAATTTCTCATCTCCGACAGAATAATGGATTGGAAATTGGGGGTTGGGGATTGGGCATAGGGCAAGGAGAATAATTTTTCCTCTCCTCCTCTCCTCCTAACTCCTAACTCCCCATTCCCTTTACGAATCCAGTGAATATTTCATGATGATGTTTACTGTTGTATTTTTGTTTACAACAAAACTGGCATCACGAAACTTTGGTGTACCTGTTTGTATAGACACAGTTGGATTTTTGGAAATCCCAAAACCTTCTTTGGGAATACCGAAAAAGTCTTTATTGAGTTTGCGATCGCCATTTTGATCGTCAACCACAGCAACAGCATAAGTTCCAGGTTTCAAACCGGAGAATTCTTTTTTTACAGAAGTGCCATTAATCTTAGCGCAGCCACTTTGAGCTTCACTAGTACTACTCATCGGAAATCCTTTTTCATTTGCATAAACTCGGAAGCAAATCTCACCTTTTTGGTGATGTATTCCATTTACTACAACATTAAGTGTTGCAGTTGGCTCTGCATTCACTGTTTTAGCAAAACTGATGCTCACTAAACTAGCAAGCAAAACATGAGATAGTTGAGATAGTTTCAGCATAATTTTGTAGTCAGAATAGGTGATTTTGGGGTTGATAGAAAGCTGCATTCGCCAGCTTTTATTTGTAAACTGGTTCTTTCAAAGAATGACTTGCTCTTCTTTAACGAATACTGTTTTCCAACCTTTCCAAAGTACTTGCAGCACATTTAGCAAATCTTTCAGCAAAAGATATTCTGTCCCTTTTAACTGCTGTTGTAGACTTCTATGACAACATAGCCGCTCATTCAAACTCAGGGGACTACGCCATATAGAGAGTATATACTCCCAAATTATTCTCCAATGTGGGAATAAAATTTGTCCTTTCTTTGCTGAATCAAACCACACTGTATACCCATAAAAATCAGGCAGCATACTCAAGAATGATTTTTGATTTGTATTTGTTAACAACAAATAATTGGGGAAAAACATACTCATTGATTGTTGCGGATGACTTCTGAAGAAAAACAGGTATTCAGGGATTTCATAAAACTTACCGAGAATACCAAGTCTTAACAAAAGAATTCCATCTGCATTACCGTAACCACCCATAGGTGGTATCTTTTTCAAAGCACTAGTGCGAATTACCCCGTAACATTGATTGCATAAATGTTTGGTCAGCAATTCGTGAAAGCGCTCCTGTGGTTTTAGTGCATCTGCCTTGACTTTGATATCGTAATTTTGGATAAAATTCCCCTGTTCATCAATGAAATATGCCTGGGAATGACACAAGATTATAGTAGGATCTTGGTCAAGCACCTCAACACACTTCTTGATAAAATCTGGAGAATGTAGATCGTCATAGGCTGCCCATTTAAAATACTCACCCGAAGACAGTTTCAAGACGCGATTAAAGTTACCAGCACAACCGATATTCGTGTCATTGCGGTAGTAAAAAATACGTTGGTCTTGTTCGGCATAAGCTCTACAAATTTCCTCGGTTTTATCTGTAGATGCGTTATCTGAAATAATAAGTTCAAAATCTTCAAAGGTCTGAGCCAAGAGTGAATCTATGGCTTCTTTGATAAATTTTTCACCATTGTATACAGGTAATCCGATGCTCAATCGTGGCTGATTGCTACTCATAGAAAACAAGTATTCGGAAAATCTGTGGATTAGTTTACGCTTAATCGTAGTTAGGTAGATGCAACGTAATAATTCAGAATTCGGAAGTCAGAATTCAGGAGTCAGGATTAAGGATACTTTGATACCAAGCTGAATCATTTCAAGTAAATCAAGAGTCTCCTAGATTTTTCATTTTCTAATCATTCTGACTCCTGACTCCTGACTCCTTAACTACTAAAAATCTGTGAACTATTTCATCAAGCTTTGAATATCTGTTTTTTGCAGCCATTCATGTGTTTGCTGCATACCTAATTCTAGGTCAACTGCTGGTTTGTAATTTAACAGATTTTGGGCTTTGGCAATGGAGCAAGCGTAAGGACGAGTCATAAAATCTATAGACTCTGGTAAAATATCAACTTTTTTCCGAAAGAGTTTTTGTCCTTGAACGCGTAGCTTTAGAAACAATTTGATTTCATCTTTCGATAATGAAAGGGGTGCTTGTAAATCTTCCATTGCTGCTAAACGCATAAAATACTCTTTCCACGAAGTTTCTTGTCCATCGGTGATATTAAATATTTCACCGTAGATTTGTTTTTCTATCGCGAGAAAGATGCCATCAATCAGGTTATCTATATATACATGATTGATTACTCCTTTAGCATCATTGGCACAAGCAAATAATTTTTGACGCATCATCAGAATTGGTCTAACTATCCAGGGAATACTTCCAGGGCCATAAACATCTCCGGCTCGAATAATAATGATGCCAAAGTCTGGAGGATTATTCAGTTCTAAGACTGCTGTTTCAGCTTCTATTTTCGTTTGACAGTAGGGATTATTTTCACCAGAAAGTGGCCCCGATTCTGTAACACCATCAGGATAATTGAAACCGTAAACCATTACACTGGATAAATGTACAAATGTTTTGACACCAGCTTGTTTAGCGGCTTTAGCTATGTTGACGCTACCGCCAACATTCACATCACGAAAATGCTTAATTGCACCAGCTTCTTCGGCAATTTGCTCTGTATGTAAAACGATATCTACTCCCTGACAAGCCTTTTGAGCAATAGTAGAATCGGTAATACTACCAATAATTACCTCTACACCTAAATTATGTAATTGTTTGTTCTGTTCTGTAGAACTTTGTAGTCCACGAACCTTCATCCCTTGCGCTATGGCTAACTCGGCTGTACGCAAACCGACAAATTCATTAATCCCGGTAATTAGGAGAGTTTTGTCTTTGAGGTTCATAAAATCGTAATTATTGTTAAATAGGTGAATTTGAGTTATTAGATAAAAGACTTTAAGTAATACCAAATTTAAATATTGGTAAATACTTTTAATCTAAAATCTAAAATTGTATAAGAAGAAAATTTCTGTGGAGAGGCTGCACTAATACTTAGCTATCAGTCTATCTCGCGGCAAAATAATTGAGTAATTTTGCTGCTAGGCATCAGCTAGAAAATATCTCCTGGATCTGCGGAGCGGAGTTTATTGATAGCAAGCGCTCCTGATGTTATACACATTAAAACTGTTGAAGTTAAGACAATCACTGCATTATTAGTGGTCATAACTATTGGCAGTTTAGTTGCTTCTGCTGCAAAACTATATAACAAGACAGAAGTAATAAATCCTGGGATATAACCTAAGATTGCCAAAATCAAAGCTTGCTGAAATACCACATTTAATAAATAGCTATTGGCATAACCTATGGCTTTTAAAGTGGCGTAAGCAACGAACTGTGTAGCAATATTGCTGTAAAGAATTTGATAAACAATAACTACACCAACAACCGCAGCCATTGTCAACATCAAGTTAAGAATAAAACCAATGGGTGTTCTGACAGCCCAATATTTTTTTTCAAAATCAATGAAGCCTTGGCGGGTAAAAACTTGGACATCATTAGGCAAACTTGCTTGTAAATTTTTCAGTACTGTTTCTGGATTAGTACCAGGTTTGAGGGAAATCAAACCAATATCGATCATATCTGCTGGACGAGTATTGGGATTTATCCTCAAGAAAGTGGAGTCACTAACAAGTAAATTTCCGTCTACACCAAAGGAAGGGCCTAATGTGAATAAGCCACCAATTCTCACTCGATAACCAATTAATGAATTGAAGGGAAATATTTCAATTGTCTGTGCAGTCTCCCCCGCATTAAATTTTTCAGCTATTGGGCCAAACTCTGGGCGAGAACCCCGGTCAAAAAGCATGACATCAGGAGTTTTGAGTTTATCTAAATTTTTCTCAACTTCTGGGATGTTCATTACAGGTCTACCGGGATCGAAACCAATAACGTATATTGAATATTTCTCACCAGTTGCCGGATTTTTCAGTTTGGCAAATTGCAAATACATGGGACTAACTGACTCTACGCCATCAAACCCCAAAGATTGATATAAACGAGTCCGCGAAAAACTTTGATTTGAGGTCAAAGATTTATATTGCGAACTAACTAAAAATAAATCTCCTTTGAGATTCTGATGGACTGCGGTTGCACTGGAATAGAGGGCATCTTGAAAACCAAGTTGCACAAACATTAGCAGCACAATAAAACCAATTCCGGCTACAGCTACTAATAAACGAACTTTTTGCTGGGCTAGCTGTAGCCATGCTAAAGGAATTTTGAAAATCATGGATTTATTTATTATTTGTCATTTGTCATACCCTGCGGGAAGGCGTACCACTTCGTGGAAGCAAGCTACGCGTAGCATCTCGTAGAGAACCGCCTATGTTATTTGTCATTGGTCATTTGTGAATGACCTATGCCCTATGACTAAATATGAATGGCGACATCGACTTGTAAGTTAGTTAAACGAGCGACCTTTTCACTATCGGCGGGATTATCGATGGAGATTTTCACTTCCACTATTCTGCGGTCTGTATCTGAACCAGGGTTGAGGCTGAAGATGTTTTGCTTGTCAACTTGCCAACCAATCTCTTTTACAGTTCCTTTTATTGTTCCAGTAAATGCAGTGCTGGTAATTGTGGCTTTTTGTCCTACACGCACTTTTTGAACATCGGTTTGATACACCTCTGCAATCACATACATTTGAGATGTTTTACCTATCTCAGCAAATCCTTTGTTGGTGCTGATAACTTCTCCGGTTTTGGCGTGAATTTTCAAAATTTTGCCATTTATGGGAGATTTGATATAACTTAAATCCAAGTCGGCTTTTGCTTGTTGAACAGAAGTTGTGGCACTATTGACTTCGGTTTGTGCGACTTGAACATCTACGCTACGCACTTCGCTAATACTAGTGAGTTGTGCTTGTGCTTGCTTGCGTTGTGCTTGGAATGTGTCTTGAGTGCGCTTGAGGGTAGCTTGGGCTTCCGTTAGCTGCTGTTGTGTAGTCTTTAGTTGCAAAGCTTTGGTATCTGCTACAGAAGCCGCGATCGCACCTTGTCTATATAATTGCTGATAGCGATTGTTCTCGGCTTGAGCGTTGTCTACTTCTGCCTGGATACGGTCGATTGTCGCCTGTTGTGTGGCAACGTCTCCTTTATATTGTGGCTCTAACCGGGCAATTACAGCCTTTTGAGCATCCACATCTCCCGTTTTACCTCCAGATTTCACCTGTGCTAATTTAGCTTTGGCAACTTGCAGTTGGTCTAAAGCCTGTTGCAATGCAGTTCTAGAACGACCATAATTTTCGAGATAGGCTAATAATTGCCCTGCTTTAACCGTATCTCCTTCTTTTACCAACAGTCTGTCTACTCGCACCCCATTATTAGAAGTAGGAGCCGTCAAAGTAGTAACTTCGCCTTCTGGCTCCAAACGTCCCAAGGCAGTCACAGCAACTTTTGCAGGCGTGGCAGCTTTTGGAGGGTTGGCTGGCGCTGTCACAACTTTCGGTTTAGACCAATAGGGTGTCAAACTATAGAAAGCGATTAATCCAGCCGCTAAAGTGAGAGAAGCTGCTAAAATTAGTTGCGATCGGCCTACGGGTTTTCTGAATAATCGACTTTCTTTATTTACTGCCATATTTTCATTCCAATTCTGCTTTTTTAAGGGATATCCTGGTTATATTTAGTCGATTACAATGGACTCATCCGCAAATTACCCAGAGGGCTTTTCCTCTAGGTTTTCTACCTTAATCAAGTGGATGCGTCTAAATTGGTTTTATATGAATTGTTGTACGCTTTTACCGCCCAAACTTAGTATTGTGGCGTGAAAATTAATGGCGTGTTACTTCAAAGCTTCCTAAGTTATATCCTAATTTGATATCTAATCCCGTAGCGTAAAATACAATAGCGCTAGTCAGAAAACTGAACTTTTAAGAACAACGAAGCGCTAATAAGAATAAACTAAGAATTGGGATAAACTTGTCATTAATTATGTCGTAAAAAGTAAATTTTGTCAACCAAATAACTTTGCATAAATCCTGATTCTCTCACTAAAATATTTCATCACAGTAAGATTAGATGCTGAAAAAGTTACTTGTCACTAATCGCTTGTATAGCAATTGAATACCAACAGATAGTTAGCTATTAAGCAGATTTGATATTACTAACAGATTATTATTAACAAGGTTGTGTACTATAAGACATTATTATTGCTTTTGATTCTACTAATTCAATGCATGAAGTGATACCTTTGGTGAGTTAACGGACGTTAAAAGGGCAGGTAAAAACTGCGTCTACACAGGCAAAACCCACCTCCGTGGGTTTAAAACACCCAATTTTTCTTAGTCCGCGGAGGCAAATTACTCTGTGGGTTTGCTGTTGCAGGTTGTTTGAAAAGTGTTTCGCTGTGAATTTAGGCGGTTTTCGATCCTTTTTAAGGGGGATTTAGGGGGATCTAAAACTTTTGATACTGACAAAAGGACTTTGAAAACATCCTCTTAGCGTTCTTGTAGAGTAGCCGCAAATTCTATTCGCCCTAGCTTTCTAACCGTCCTTTTAACTGATGCAATCATGATTATGTTTATCAAGTAACATACTAAAAATTAATATTTGCTTTATAAATAACCGCTTTACTTTTTAATTTGACTTATATTGAAAAATAACCAAAAACTTTGATTAAATTATGATGTTTCTCTGAAAAAATCTACTTGTAGTTATTTAATTCATCTATGTATTCATTGAATTGTGACTTATTAGACAACAGATTTGCATTGTTAACTTAATTCAGGAAAAATTTATGGCTAACTCGTAGATAACAAAATCTTTCACACATTTATAGAGTTATAAATTATACTTTTCTGCTTAATTTTATCCAAATTAACATCAGTAATCGCGGATGTTTGTTTATAAAATAACTTTAAAGAAATGATTTAGTTTCTGTAAAGTATGCTAGTGTTTTTATTAATTCAATGTTTTAAAGTGGTTATACAAACTAGTTATTCAATTGAAATTTTTAAATTAAAAATAACTAAAGATAACTGCTTTGTCATTACCTTGTAACCGTTTAATTACTTGTTTAAGTTACATAAATTCGGATTAAATGTGGTGTCTTTTGTGTAACAAGCTTGTCAACTTTCCTGGTTAAAATAGCATAAAATATATTATCCCGGACGTTGAAACTGGCTATGACATTGAACAAGATACAGAACGTTGTAATTAACAACAGCTATGTTGCTGTGGTTAGCCTAGATAATCAAATGCTTTTGGGTGAAAAAACGTTTCTGTTCTCTTAGCTACTCCTCAGTTCCCATCACTCCAGTAGGATACCATTACTCAAAATCTTTACCATTACAAATGGATTAAATTGACTGGTCAAGCAGCTATTACACTCCAAGACTATTTTACCAGTTTTAACAACGTCTTTGACCTATTGCGACAATTTCAAGAGTCTAGCGTTGGATAACATTTTTGTGTGATGTCTACGACGGGCTACGCCTACGCAGTGTGCCAAAGTCGCCTGTAAACATAAGGCTTTACCCCGGCAGTATGTATCGTGTGGTGTCGATTTGGAGATAAGCATTTAGCAAAAATAAGATAGCTAACTGCTTACAAAACCAGAGTTTTCCATTAATTAGTAGGCAACAGAAATTACTGTAACTACACAATCCACAGTACTAACTATGCCCTATGTCTGCTTATTCAATTGATACTGCCTTAGCGGAGTTAGAAAGCCTTATCAATAATTGTGAAAAGGCTGTGATGAGGTCTATAGAGGAAAAAAACATGAAATCAGACAAATCAGATAAATCAGTGTCAATTAACAAAATTAACAGACAATTACAACACAATCCTATCGCCATCGTTGGGATGGCTTCTCTATTACCTAAAGCCAGAAATTTACGGGAATACTGGCAAAATATTGTCAATAAAATTGACTGTATTACTGATGTTCCTTCCACTCACTGGAGTGTCGAAGATTATTACGATCCTAATCCCAGAACTACTGAAGATAAAACTTACTGTAAAAGAGGCGGATTTCTTCCAGAAGTAGATTTTAACCCAATGGAGTTCGGCATTCCGCCTAGCATTTTAGAAGTCACAGATGTATCGCAACTATTAAGTTTAGTGGTTGCGAAAGAGGCGATGGAAGATGCAGGTTATGGCGAAAAACGTGAGTTTAGCCGCGAGACTGTTGGTGTAATCTTAGGCGTGGCGATGGCCAAGCAATTAGGAATGCCACTTTCTGCCAGATTGGAATATCCGATTTGGGAAAAAGCGCTTAAAAGCAGTGGTTTATCTGATGAAGATACCAAAAAAATCGTCGATAAAATCAAAAGCGCTTACGTGAAATGGGATGAGAATGCTTTCCCTGGAATGTTAGCTAACGTAGTCGCGGGTAGAATTGCCAATCGCTTGAACTTTGGCGGGATGAATTGTGTAGTTGATGCCGCTTGCGCTAGTTCCTTCGGTGCTTTAAAAATGGCAATTAGTGAGCTAGTTGAGCATCGCTCTGACATGATGCTGACTGGTGGTGTTGATACCGATAACACCATCATGGCTTACATCTCGTTTAGCAAAACACCGGCTGTTTCTCCTAGCGAAAATGTCAAACCTTTCGATGCTAAATCTGATGGGATGATGCTGGGTGAAGGTATCGGGATGATTGTCCTCAAACGCTTAGAAGATGCTGAACGGGACAACGATAAAATCTATGCCGTAATTAAAGGTATTGGTACTTCCAGCGATGGACGTTACAAGAGCATTTATGCTCCTCGCAAAGAAGGTCAAGTCAAAGCCTTAGAACGCGCTTATGAAGATGCCGGCTTCTCTCCCGCTACCGTTGGTTTGATGGAAGCACATGGTACAGGTACAATGGCTGGAGATCCGACAGAATTCGGTTCTTTAAAAGACTTCTTTGATGTGCATGATGACAAAAAGCAGCACATCGCTTTGGGTAGTGTGAAATCGCAAATCGGACACACAAAAGCGGCTGCGGGTGCGGCGAGTTTGATTAAAACTGCTTTGGCTTTACATCACAAAGTATTACCGCCGACAATTAACATTACTGAGCCAAACCCCAAACTCAACATTAAAAATTCATCCTTTTATTTGAATACCGAAACTAGACCTTGGATTCGTCCAGAAGGGGAAGCACCAAGACGCGCGGGTGTAAGTTCCTTTGGATTTGGCGGAACTAACTATCACGTTGTTTTGGAAGAATATGAAGCCGACCAAAACGCCGCTTACCGCTTACATAGTGGTGCTAGTGAAGTGCTGTTGTTTGCTCCTACTGTAGAGCAATTGTTGAGCAAATCGGAAGAAATTTTAGGTAAGTTGCGATCGCCTGAAGCACCTACACATTATTCACAATTAGTCAATGAGTGCAAATCACAACAAATTCCCCTCTCTGCTCCCCGATTCGGGTTTGTAGCTGAAAATCTCGAAGAAGCTTGCAAGTTTCTGCAAACTAGCATTGACTGGCTGAAACTCAAAGGTTCAGCAGCATCTTGGGAGCATCCCCAAGGGATTTATTACCGCGCCTCTGGTATGGAGTTGGGCGGAAAAGTTGTCTCTCTATTTTCTGGACAAGGTTCGCAATACCTGGAGATGGGACGCGAACTGGTGATGAATTTCCCTTTGATGCGCCGTCTGCATGGTTATATGGATAGCCTGTTAATCAAAGATAATTTGCAGCCACTTTCAGAGATTGTTTTCCCTCATCCTGTGTTTGGAGAGGCAGAAAAAAATGTCCAAATTGCTGCCTTGCAACGCACAGAATACGCTCAACCAGCCATCGGGGTGTTGAGTGCAGGGATGTACAGCATACTGCAACAAGCTGGATTTAAGTCAGATTTTGTTGCCGGTCATAGCTTTGGTGAACTAACAGCACTATGGGCTGCGGGGGTTTTGAGTACCGAAGATTACTTGTTCTTAGTGAAAGCTAGGGGTCAAGCAATGGCGGCTCCAGAAGACCCAGATCATGATGCGGGAAGTATGTTGGCTGTCAAAGAAGACATCAGCAAAGTGGAAGCAGTGCTGAGGCATTTTCCGCAAGTTGCGATCGCTAATCAAAATTCTCCCACTCAATTTGTCTTAGCTGGGCCTACCGCAGAAATCGCAAAAGTCAGAGAGATTTTGCACGAGAAAGGATATACAGCTGTATTGTTACCTGTTTCCGCAGCGTTCCATACACCGCTAATCGCCTTTGCTCAAAAATCATTTGCGATCGCTACCAAGTCTGTCAAATTCCAAAGTCCGAAAATCCCTGTTTACAGCAACGTCACCAGTAAGCAGTATCCCAAGGAAGCCCAAGGTATTCAAAAGATTCTGGAAACGCACCTTTCTAACTCAGTGCTGTTTAAGCAGGAAATTGAAAATATCTATGCGGCGGGTGGTACTTGCTTTGTGGAATTTGGGCCGAGGAGAATTCTGAGCAACTTGGTGAAAGAGATTCTTGGCGATCGCCCTCATATCACCGTATCTTTGAACCCTAGCGTTCAAAAGAATAGCGATCGCTCTTTGCGAGAAGCAGTTGTGCAGTTGCGAGTGATTGGTCTGGCTTTGAATAACCTCGATCCTTACCAACTTCCCCAAACTATCCCGCCAATTGAGACGAAGAAGACATTAAATGTGCGTTTGAATGGCATCAACTACAGATCCGAAAAAACGAAAAATGCCTTCGCTCTAGCTTTGCAGGATGGGCATAAAGTCACATTACCCACCCCTGAATATTCTGAAACTGTGGCTCCTTTATTTAGTAGCCCCGGTGTAACTCCACCTGTAGCAGTGATAGAGACTAACGGACATAAAAAACTTACCCCAGCAATGAACGGTGTGACTGCTAGTATCATCACCCAGCCAGAGCAACAGATGAATCCTGTTACCCTGTCACAACCAGTCCAGGAATCTAAGATGCAACCAACACCAGAAAAACTTACAAATTACGAACAACTTTTAGCAAGTTTAGAATATCTCCTGACACAGTTCCAGGAAAATCAGGCTGAGAATTTACAAGTTCACGGTACTTATCTCAACCATCAGATGGAATACGCTAAAGCGTTTTTCCAACTGATGCAGCAGCAGAATTCCTTGTTGAGTGAAAGTAAATCAACAGCCGAAACTGCCAAAATGAAGCTCGTTGTCATGGAAAGCTTAGAGCGTAGCATGATGCAGTTTCATTCCCAACAAGGTGAAACTCTACGCATCCATGAGCAATATCTCCAAGAGCAGCTGGAATATACTAAGAGCTTTTTCCAACTCATCCAGCAAGAGTATTCTCAAATCATCTCTGGTGATGGAGCAACCCAACTAACAGAGAAACTCAGCAATTTCACTCCGTTTACTACAGAAGCACCAGTACCCGCCACTACCAAGATAGTAGAAAGCCAGCCTTTGCCTGTAACTGAGCCAATAGCTAAAAACGGCTTAAATGTTACCCAAGAACCTCTCCCGGCTGCTGTAGAGGCTGTAGTTGAAACTCCTGTATCCCCAGCGATCGCGTCTCTACTACCCACACCGCACTTTGCAACTGTCGAGACAGTAGAGCCACCTGCCCCAGTAGTAGAACCCCAAGCTGAGGTTGTAGTCAAAATTAGCTCACCTCCAGCCAACGAAGTTGTTGCATTCACCCCAGAACCAGCAACCACAACTGCTGCACCTGTATCTGGCGCAACCATCGATATTGTTGACTTGGATAAAAACCTCTTAGCCATCACCAGCGACAAAACCGGCTACCCAGTCGAAATGCTGGAAATGGACATGGATATGGAGGCCGATTTAGGAATTGACTCTATCAAACGGGTGGAAATCTTGGGGGCGCTACAAGAAATGTACCCCAGCCTACCCAAGCCCAATTTAGAGGAGCTGTCAGAAAAACGCACCATCGGTCAAGTTGTAGAGTATCTGCAATCTCACGCTTCCAAAAGTGTTTCTGTAGAAATTGCAGTTCACGAAATACAACAACCAGCCGAGGTTCAAGTAGAGGCTGCACCAGTAGTTGAGGTAGTCATTGCACCGGAACCAAGCGTAGTTGTCGCATTCACCCCAGAACCAGAAGTTGCTCTCTCTACAAGTGATGAATTTGCAAACTTAGGTGAAACCCTGTTAGCCATCACCAGCGATAAAACTGGTTATCCAGTCGAGATGCTGGAACTGGAAATGGACATGGAAGCCGACTTGGGTATTGATTCCATCAAACGGGTAGAAATCTTAGGGGCGATGCAAGAAACGTACCCCAACTTACCCAAGCCAAATATCGAAGAACTCGGCGACCTCCGCACCATCGGTCAAATAGTTGATTACCTACAGCAGTTGGCTGGAGGTGAAAAAAAAAAGTCTGAACCTGAGTTTGTCCAACAGCAGCCACCCCAATTAGAACATGAACTAGAGCATAATATCCAGCGCCATCTCGTCAAACTCAGAAGTCTACCACAGCCCGATTACTTGGATTTCACGTTACCAGAGGGACACATCGGTTTAATCACCGATGATGGTTCCCTCACCACTTATAAATTAACTGAATCCCTAATCGAGAAAGGCTGGAAAGTAGTAGTTATCAGCTTCCCCCAATCGCTCATCGCCCAACAAGCGCCTTTACCTACAGGAGTAACCCGCGTCACCTTAGCAAACTTGAGTGAAGAACATCTTCAACAACAATTGCAAGCGATCGCATCTCACTGCGGAGCGATTGGGGCCTTCATCCATCTACATCCGATGTTTGTAGGAAATCACACCGGCAGTATTTCTTATAACGAATCAGAAAAGGCGATCGTCAAGCACGTATTTTTGATGGCGAAACACCTCAAACCCTCTCTAAACGAAGCCGCAAAACATGGACGTACTTGTTTCTGCACAGTTGCTCACCTCGATGGAGCCTTCGGCTTAGAGTACAAAGTCAACTTCGGTGCGATCGGCGCTGGTTTATTCGGATTAACCAAAACTCTGAGATGGGAATGGCCAAAAGTATTTACTCGTGCGATCGACTTAAGCCCCAGGCTTGATGCCAAACAGTCAGTACAAAACATCATCGCCGAACTTCACGACCCCAACCTTTATATAAGTGAAGTTGGCTACGGCTCACAAGGACGAGTCACCATTATCGCCGATTAATCTCCTCCCTCTGCGCTCTCTGCGTCTCTGTGGTTCGTTTAAAAAAACCGCAGAGGCGCAGAGGACACAGAGAAAGAGATAAGAGAGCATCTTTTAATTACGAATTACGAATTACGAATTACGAATTAATCCCAGAGGATTTATGACACAAACAGCCCAGCTTAGTCCATCATCTGTCTTTGTCGTGAGCGGCGGTGCAAAAGGGATTACGGCTGAGTGTACTATCAGATTAGCCCAACAGCAACCCTGCAAATTCATCCTCCTCGGTCGCTCCGAACTATTAGAAACCGAGCCAGATTATGCTCAAAACTCTGATGACTCCGCATTGAAAAAATGCATCATGGAAAATCTTCTTTCTCAAGGAGAGAAGCCCACACCCATGAATGTACAAAAAATATATAACAAAATTACCTCTAGCCGTGAAATTAAAAAGACTCTAGCAGCAATTGAAAAAACTGGAGCTAAAGCAGAATATATCAGCGTCGATGTCACAGATACGCCAGCTTTACAAGAAAAACTTGCCACTGCTGTACAACATCTCGGCCCAATTACAGGAATCATCCACGGCGCGGGAAACTTGGCTGATAAGTTAATTGAAAAGAAAACAGAAGAGGATTTTGAAAAGGTTTACACCGCCAAAGTTCAAGGTTTAGAAAACCTGCTAACTTGCGTCAACCCTAATCAACTTCAGCATTTAGTTTTGTTCTCTTCAGTAACAGGTTTTTACGGAAATCCCGGACAATCTGATTATGCGATCGCAAATGAAATTCTGAATAAATCAGCCCATATATTTAAGCAAAGTTATCCCTCATGTCATGTAGTCGCTATCAACTGGGGCGCTTGGGATAGTGGGATGGTGACAGCAGAATTAAAGAAGATTTTTCAAGAGCGAAAAATTGATATAATTCCCATTGCAGTTGGGGCACAAATGCTGGTTAAGGAAATGGATAATACCAATCATGCAACCGCACAAGTTGTTATTGGTAGTCCACTTGTTCCACTTGCGGTAGAGTTAGATTCAGAACTAAGAACCTATCGTATTCGTCGCCAAATGACATTGGAGGCTAATCCATTTTTACACGATCATACTATTGCTGGTTCTCCAGTTTTACCAGCAACTTGTGCAATGACCTGGATTATCAATGCTTGTGAGCAATTATATCCCGGTTATCGGTTGTTTAATTACCAAGATTTCAAAGTTTTGAAGGGGATTACTTTCAATGAAACATTGGCAAAGGAACATCTTTTAGAAATAGAAGAAGTTTCTAAAGTTAATCTTGAAAGAATCGAACTTAAAGCCAGAATTTCGAGTAAAAATCCAGAAGGCAGAATCCATTTTCATTTTAGCGCTCAACTCAATCTCCAGCGAGAAATCCCAGTTGCACCAACTTATGAATCTCTTAATCTCGAAGAAGATAATATCATCACCGCTACAGGAAAAGCATTTTACCAAAATGGTGGGGCTACATTATTTCACGGCCCCGGTTTTCAAGAAGTTAAGAGAGTCTTAAACATCAGCCCTGAAAAAATTACTACAGAATGTCTTTGGCCAGAACTCACACCACAGCAACAAGGACAATTCCCAGTCCAATGGGTAAATCCTTATACCACTGACTTGAGTATGCACGCCTTATGGATTTGGACACAACACTTTCATGAAGAAGGTTGTTTACCTGGAAAAGTAGAAAAATTTGAACAATTTGAAGCGATACCACATAACGAAACATTTTACGTTTCTTGTGAAGTACTAGCTAAGACACCAAGTAGTGCGATCGCAAACTTTATCATACACGATCGCCAAGGAAAAATATACTCACGAATGCTCGGCGCTCATGCCATTATTTGGTCAATGAAAATGCTTAGAAGCTAGGAATATTTCAAGTTTCAAGTTTGTAGTAAGGACTTTAGTCCTTGTTTTATAAGTACAGATTTGTGTGAAATCGTGGCGAATTGAGGGTTGAATTTTAAACGCAAAGGGGCGCAAAGGGAAACGCAAAGGTTCGCAGAGAGTTCGCTAGATATCTTGTACTAAGGAATAAAGTCTTTACTGTAAACTATCCAAGCTAGCTTAATCTTAGGATTGCTATAACTTGCCTCGTTTAAAGTTTGGGGAACAGCGTAAATCCTGCCTTTTAATTATCTCTTGCTAAATACCCAAACTCGGAGCATATAAATCGTGGAAAAAATAGCCATTATCGCATTGTCATGCCTATTCCCCGATGCAAAGAATCCTGAAGAATACTGGCAAAACATCGTTAATCAAAAAGATTCGACATCCTCTGCAACCGTCGAAGAAATCGGAGTAGATCCGACAATATTTCACAATCCAGTCAAAGGTACACCAGACAAAACCTATTCTCTCAAAGGCGGTTACATCCGCGACTTCCAGTTTAATCCATCCGAATACAATCTACCATCAGAATTTGTTGCTGGTTTAGATAATACCTTCAAATGGTCATTGTATGCCGCTAAACAAGCAATTTTACAGAGTGGTTATTGGGGTAATCAAACTGTTCTAGCAAAATGTGGCGTAATTTTAGGTAATTTGTCATTCCCGACAAAATTATCTAATCAATTATTCTCTCCAATTTACCAGCAAGCTATTAATCCTGCTGTCAGAGAACTTTTGCAGGATGAAGATTTTGATTTAGCTGCTTTACCAAGTGCAACCAAAGCATCTTTGTACAATGCGATGATATCTGGCTTACCAGCATCTATCGTTGCTCAAGCACTATCTCTATCCCAGATTAATTTATGTTTGGATGCTGCTTGTTCATCATCATTTTATGCGATTAAACTAGCATCTCATTACTTATGGTCACACAAAGCTGATGTTATGTTAGCTGGAGCCATCAGTTGTGCAGATTCCCTATTCGTGCGGATGTTATTTTCCGGTGTTCAAGGGTATGCAGAAAACGGCATTAGCCGCCCCTTAGATAAGTCCTCTAGAGGATTAATCCCCGCCGATGGTGTTGGGATGGTGATGCTGAAAAGATATTCTGATGCCGTTAGAGATGGTGATAATATTCTCGCCACTATCTGCGGTAATGGACTCTCGAATGATGGCAAGGGTAAACATTTACTTAGTCCAAATCCTAAAGGACAAGTCCTAGCTTTTGAACGAGCCTATAATGAGGCGAATTTTAGTCCCAAAACTATCGATTATCTAGAGTGTCACGCCACCGGCACCTTACTAGGAGATACAACCGAATTCAATTCCATCGAAACATTCTTTGGTCAAAATCAAGCTGCTCCTCTGGTGGGTTCTGCTAAGGCAAATACTGGTCACTTGCTAACTGCTGCTGGCATGGTTGGCTTGACTAAAGTGATTTTGAGTATGTCTCATGGTGTAATTCCAGCAACCATGAATGTTTCGGAACCTTTAACATCAGAAAATGGTACAATTTCCGCCGATAAAATTGTTAGAACAGCTACGGCATGGCCTAATAATAACGCACCAATTAAACGGGCAGCTATCAGTGCTTTTGGTTTTGGCGGTACTAATTCTCACCTGATTTTAGAACAAGGAAATACAACAGAATCAGTTGAATCAATTCCGCCTGTTCCACCTACCAAAATTGCTATTGTTGGCATGGATGCCTTTTTTGGTAACTGCAATGGTTTGGATGCTTTTGAACGTAGTATTTATGATGGAACACAGCATTTTACTTCCCTACCACCTCAAAGATGGCACGGTATAGAAAATCAAGAAAGTGTCCTGAAAGAGTACGGTTTAACAGACGGGAAAGCACCAGTAGGGGCATATATCAAGGATTTTGAAATCGATACTTTATCGTGCAAAATCCCTCCGAATGAAATCGAGAAGTTAAATCCACAACAATTGTTGCTTCTGAAAGTTAGCGATCGCGCCGTCAAAGATGCGAAACTACAGGAGGGTAGCAATGTGGCTGTGATTGTTGCCGCCGAGACAGAATTCTCTGTGCATCAGCTACAGCAAAGATGGAATTTATCTTGGCAAGTTAAGGATGGCTTACTCAACCAAGGAATTTCTCTACCTGCTGAACAGCTGGCGCAACTAGAAACCATTGTCAAAGATAGCATTCACCAACCAGTAGAAATCGGCGAATATGTAAGTCACATCGCCAACATCATGGCAAGTCGGATTTCTGCTTTATGGAATTTCACTGGCCCTGCATTCACCGTCAGCGCTGGCGAAAATTCTGCCCTCAAAGCGTTGGAAGTTGCCCAAATGCTACTCGCTACGGGAGAAGTAGACGCGGTGGTTGTGGGTGCGGTAGATTTAGCAGGCGGTGTGGAAAATGTCTTATTCCGCAGCCAATTTGCACCAATTAATACGGGTGTCAATACGTTGGGTTTTGACCAACAAGCTAATGGCTGGACAGTTGGTGAAGGTGCGGGTGCTGTCGTCCTCAAGCGTTACGAAGCTGCTAAAGAAGACAATGAACGCATCTATGCAGTAATTGATGCTATGAGTTTCGCACAAGGTAATTCTACTTTGAGTGACGCTTTAGTAAAACCTGATGCTTCAGCTATCAGCAATGTCTGCAAACAAGCTTTCGAGATGGCGGAGATTCAGCCCACAGAAGTTAACTATGTGGAAGTCTTCGGTAGCGGCGTTCCCCAGGAGGATGAAGCGGAAATCACAGGTTTACTGCAAGCTTATCCAAAAGTGGGCAACGGTTTGCATTGTGCATTGGGCAGCGTTAAATCCAATATCGGCCACACCTATACAGCATCAGGAATTGCTAGCTTAATCAAAACTGCTCTCTGTCTATATTACAGGTATATTCCCGCCACACCCAAATGGTCTGGTGTCAAAACACCGCAAGTATGGGAAGGTAGCCCTTTCTATGTGGCGATGGAATCAAGACCTTGGTTTGTCGATAAAGGCGGCACACGCAGAATAGCAGCAATTAATAGCATGGGTATAGATGGGAGTTACGCCCATTTAATCTTATCGGAGGAACCCAGCCAAGAAGAGCGCGATAACAGATATTTGCAGCAAATGCCTTTTCATCTGTTTCCCATCGCAGTTAGCGATCGCACCACCATCTCCGATCTTCTCAACAATCTCCAAAATACCATAGAAGCTAGTTCTTCTTTATCAGCTACCGCCAGCCAAACATTTGCTACCTTTGAACAGCATTCTAATCCAAAATACGTCTTATCAATTACAGGACGTAACACAAAAGATTTACTCAAAGAAATTGAATCTGCCCGCAAAGGTATAAATAATGCCTTTGAAAACGGCACAGATTGGCAAACACCTCTAGGTAGTTATTTCACAGCAAAACCATTGGGTAAAACTGGAGCAGTTGCTTATGTTTACCCCGCAGCAGTCAATTCTTATATTGGCATTGGTCGCAGTGTCTTCCGCTTATTTCCTAAAGTTTTTGAGGACTTAAAAAGTAACAATCTCTACAATCGGGCTGCCGATGTTGAAAAGCTAGTTTATCCCAGAAGCTTACCTAAATTGACAACCAGGCAACTAGAAACACTCGAAAAGCAATTGTTAGATGATTCCCTGGCAATGTTTGAAAGTGAAATCGCCTTTGCTAGATACATGACGGCAATTTTCCGAGATGATTTTAAAGTCAAGCCGCAATCTGTATTTGGGTATAGCTTGGGTGAAACTAGTATGATGGTTGCCCAAGGAGTTTGGAGTGATTTTGAAGGTGGAAGTAACACCTTAAACTCATCACCTCTATTTGGCGATAAATTATCTGGGCCAAAAAATGCTGTGCGTGAATATTGGGGATTAACCGATTCACCAAACAACAATTTTTGGAATACCTATGTTCTCATGGCTACTCCATCTCAAGTGAGAGAATGCCTGAAACATGAGAATCACGTCTACTTAACTCAAATCAACACACCAGAAGAAGTATTAATTGCTGGTGATGATGCCGCCTGTAAGCGAGTAATTACAACTTTAGGTTGCAATTCTTTCCCCGCTCCCTTCGACCATGTGATACATTGTGAAGCGATGCGATCGCAGTTCGAGGAAATCAAGAAGGTAAACAAATTACCGTCGCAAAGTCTCCCCGATATTGTGTTTTATTCTGCCGCCGACTATCAACCGATTGTACTTGAAAGTGATGCGATCGCGCACAACATCGCCAAAGGATTGTGCCAAGAACTTGATTTTCCGCAATTAGTAAATCGTGTCTACGGCGATGGGGTCAAAATATTTTTAGAAGCAGGCGCAGGTAGTGTTTGTTCACGATGGATTGATAAAATCCTCGGCAGCAAAGAACATATCACAGTCTCTCTAAATCGTAGAGGAATGGATGACCATGCTTCAATGGTCAAAGCATTAGCAAAACTACTCAGTCATCAGGTGAACGTGGATTTATCACCACTGTATAGCAAAGCCCAAGACACTGCTAATTCAAATAAAGCAACATTGAGAACAGTTACCTTGGGTGGAAAAGCGATCGCTGCTACAATTTTGAGCGAAAAAAATCGCAAACTTGTTGAAGATTTTGCTGGGGATCTTAGGAGCGAACGTTTCAAAATACAGCATCCAAAGATACCTAATCTTCAGCAATCTGAAATCACAGATTTTCTTAACACTTCTACCCACATAACCCAACAAGAAAGTCATTCCCCTAACATCTTGCCTCAGCCAGAAGAAGTAAAACTGAAAAATATCATTGATAACGTTTTTCAACCGAGAGAACAATTACAATCTTCTGAGTTAAGCGCAATTAGACAGCCAATTCCTGTTTCTTTCCCACCCGTCAGAACTCAAAAAATTAGTAGCATCATCAGCATGTTCGATTTAAATAAGACCCAGTATCAAAAGCTCAATGCTAATAATTCAAAGATAACTAAAGCACACACAGCCTTCTTACAAGCTAGACAAGATTACAGTCAGCAAATGAGCGAAATCATTCAATTGCAACTAGCTTGCGCCCAAAACTTGCTTAACGAAGAATCTTAATATCTCATACCAATTCTCTCTCAAGTTGCACCGCTTAATTCTTAACTTATCTCTTCCTTCGCGCTCTTTGCGCCCTTTGCGGTTCGTTTAAAAATTATTACGTGCATCTCCCAGAGAATTGGTATTACTCTCTTACTCTGTGCCCTCTGCGCCTCTGCGGTTCGTTAACAGAGTCAACACCCTTCAACTTTATCATCCATTGTTTGTAATCCGAGGGATAACTACCGTGACAACCGTAGATACGGTACTAAGTAAACACGATAATGGTCTTAACTTCTCCACTTGGTCATATAACAAAAACCAGGTTTGGAAAGGTTCTTTAGAAACTGTATCTTTTGAAAAACAAACCATCAAAGATAAATTGATGGTGTTAAATAAACCCTGCTACATCGTGAAAGTTGCCGGAAAAATCGGTGTCACTAATGAGGGTTATTTATCCCCTGGTGATAATGGCACAACAGCACAAGTAGAACTGCTAACATTTGCAGCACCAATCCGCATTCAACAATTTGGAGATCCGAATTTTCTCTCCTCTCATGGAGTGAAATATGCCTACGTTACCGGCGCAATGGCTGGCGGAATTGCTTCCGAAGAAATGGTCATTGCACTTGGAAAAGAGCAAATTTTGAGTTCCTTTGGTGCAGGTGGTTTAACTCCAGAACGTTTGGAAGCAGCCATAAATCGCATCCAAGAAGCTTTACCTCAAGGGCCCTATGCATTTAATCTAATCCACAGCCCCAACGAACCTGCGATTGAACGCCGCGCTGTAGATTTATACCTCAAATACCAAGTGAGAACAGTAGAAGCATCTGCATTTCTCGACTTGACTCCCAACATTGTTTATTACCGTGTTGCTGGATTGGGATTGAATAGCGCCAATCAAATTGAAATCAAAAATAAAATCATTGCCAAAATTTCTCGCCGAGAAGTTGCAACTAAATTTCTGCAACCAGCACCAGCGAGAATACTCAAAGAACTTCTTGAACAAGGGCTAATTACTGAGTTACAAGCAACCCTTGCAGCTAAAGTTCCAATGGCTGATGATATTACCGTCGAGGCTGATTCTGGAGGTCATACAGATAACCGTCCCTTGGTTTGTGTGTTACCTTCTATTATTGCCTTGCGGGATGAAATTCAAGCACAATATCATTACCAAATACCCATTAGAATCGGCGTTGCAGGGGGAATTGGTACACCACAATCAGCATTAGCAGCCTTTATGATGGGTGCTGCTTATATAATGACCGGTTCCATCAATCAGTCATGTGTTGAATCTGGGGCTTGCGAACATACCAAAAAGTTATTAGCCCAAGCAGAAATGGCTGATATGATAATGGCTCCAGCAGCAGATATGTTTGAAATGGGAGTCAAATTGCAAGTTCTCAAACGGGGTACAATGTTCCCCATGCGAGCGCAGAAATTATTTGAACTCTATCGCGCTTATGATTCCATTGAAAGCATCCCCCTTGCAGAAAGAGAGAAATTAGAAAAGCAAGTTTTTCGCAAAACTATTGCCGAAGTATGGGAAGGAACTGCGGCTTATTTATCCCAAAAGAATCCTGAAAAACTTGGGAAAGCAGTCAATAATCCTAAACTAAAAATGGCATTGATTTTCCGTTGGTATTTAGGATTATCTTCTCGCTGGTCGAGTTCTGGTGAAAAAGGTAGAGAAGTCGATTATCAAATTTGGTGTGGCCCGGCAATGGGCGGTTTCAATGACTGGGTACGCGGTTCTTACCTGTCTGAACCAAATAATCGTGGTGTAGTTGATGTTGCTAATCAAATTATGACTGGTGCAGCCTTTTTGTACCGTGTTCAAAATTTGAAAATTCAAGGACTGCAAGCTTCCGATTATTACAGTCAATATCACCCTGTTCGTTCTACATCATTGTTGGAGATTTAAAAATGACTATAAAACAGTCTTTCACAGCAGACGATATTCAAGTATTTTTGGTATCTAACTTAGCTAAGTTGCTAGGAGTCGCAACTGATGAAATAGATGTCACAGAACATTTAGAAAACTATGGGTTGGATTCAGCCCAAGCAATGATTCTAGTAAGTAACTTAGAAAAGTTGCTCGGATTTCAACCCTCTCCGTTGCTGCTGTGGCATTACCCAAATATTGAGGCTCTTTCACAGCGTTTAGCTGAAGAAGTGCAAGAAGGTTCACCAGTTCAAGATACAAAGGTAGTAGCCTCCAATGCCAATACTGCCCCCTCTGTTCTAGATTTAGGTGCTGAGGCTGTTCTTGACCCCACCATTCATCCCGGCGCTGCATCTAATGTAGCTATAGGTGAACCCAAGAACATCTTTTTAACTGGTGGAACGGGCTTTTTAGGAGCCTTTATCATCCGGGAATTGCTACAAGAAACTAATGCGGATATCTATTGTTTAGTGCGTGCTGCTAATGCCGAAGAAGGCAAAAGCAAACTCCAAAAAAATCTTGAACAGTATGCAATTTGGCAGGAAAAATTTACCTCCAGAATTATTCCGATTGTCGGCGATTTATCTCAACCATTGTTAGGTATTGGTTCAGAACAGTTTCAAATTTTAGCTGCAAATATTGATACTATTTATCATAGTGCTGCTTTGTTGAATTATGTTTTTCCATACTCTGCACTAAAAACAGCCAATGTATTAGGAACTCAAGAAGTTTTGAGATTGGCTTGTCAAGTTAAAGTCAAGCCTGTACATTACGTTTCTAGTGTTGCTGTTTTTGAATCCACTGCTTATGCTGGCAAGGTTGTTAAAGAACAGGATGAATTCAATCATTGGGAAGGTATTTATCTTGGTTACTCACAAACAAAATGGGTAGCTGAAAAGTTAGTTAAAATTGCTCGTGACCGTGGACTGCCTGTAACTATCCATAGACCCCCACTGATTTCAGGTGATAGCAAAACAGGAATTTGTAACACACATGACTTTATCAATTTGATGACCAAGGGCTGTCTACAAATGGGATATTTCCCTGATGTAGATTATATGTTGGATATGTCACCTGTAGACTATGTAAGTAAAGCGATTGTTTATCTATCACGCCAAAAAGAATCTATAGGTAAGGCTTTCAATTTACAACATCCCCAACCCGCCGCTTTGAAAATGCTAGTTGAGTGGATACGCTCTTTTGGTTATTCAGTTGAGATGATTCCTTACGAAAAATGGCAATCAGAGTTAATCAATAATGTCACTTCTGCTGACAATCCTTTATACACTCTGCGACCATTTTTGCTGGAACGTTGGTCTGATGAACAACTAACTATTCCTGATTTGTATTTACAAGCTAGAAGACCTCACATTAGTTGCCAAGATACTCTTCATGCATTGGCAGGTAGTTCTATTGCTTGTCCTCCAATTGATTCTCAATTGTTTATGACTTATACCGCCTACTTGATTCAAAGTGGTTTCTTGAATCTCGCTTAGGAGTTCAAAAGTTGCGTAGGATGTGTTAGGAACGTAACGCACTATCCCGGATACTTTCGGTGCGTTACGGA
The DNA here is from genome assembly GCF_963920915.1 of Nostoc sp. PCC 9305. Classification (NCBI taxonomy): domain Bacteria; kingdom Bacillati; phylum Cyanobacteriota; class Cyanophyceae; order Nostocales; family Nostocaceae; genus Nostoc; species Nostoc sp. PCC 9305. Next base: position 27,109 of record NZ_CAWUDN010000028.1, on the reverse strand, counting down.
AGCCGTAACACACCCTACAACTACAACAAAACAAGTTTATTTAGTCGTTTTTTTTTTAACTCAGTACTGCTGAATAGTTAATATTTCAGATGCCAACAACAACTTATATACCAACAGTGGCAATATAATTGCCCTGTTTTTTTATGCTCAATAATGTAAATTTTCAGGATTCACCCCTTGACAGAAGCAATTGAGGATAGAATGGTTAGTGTCGGGCATAAAAGTTTGATTTTGCCTGCTGGCTTTTGTAAGTAATCAAAAGCCAGTGATAGTAGTTTGAAGTAATCAAACTTCTTTAATGCTCCACTTATTCGATGTATAAGTCCTAAATTTACGTTTGGACTGCTACATCTATCCAAGGCATCCACAATCATTTGAAAGGATAATAACTCAAGACAGTTATTGTCGGTTCAAATATTACGCGTACTTAATTCTAGAACGAGAACCACTGTAAATGCAAGGCAGCTTCATCAAGTTGAATTCACCAATATTTTTACATGAACAAAACACATCAAAGTCAGAGCAAAAAGACTGCTCTTATTACTGGGGCAGCCGGTGGAATTGGCTACGAATTAGCCTGTCTTTTTGCCACTCATGATTACAATCTAGTCTTAGTAGACAGAAACGGGCTAAAGCTAGTAGAAATTGCAGCTAAATTCCAAAAAGAATTCGGAAATCTTGTCAAAACTATCGTCAAGGATTTATCTATATCAACTGCTCCTGAAGAAATTTTCACGGAGTTGCAACTCGCCAATATTAATGTTGATGTACTAGTAAATAATGCTGGATTTGGTATCTATGGATTATTTCACGAAACAGATTTAGCGACTGAACTGGAAATGCTACAGGTAAATTTGGTGTGCCTCACCCATTTAACTAAGCTATTCGTGAAACACATGGTCAAGCAAGGTGAAGGTAAAATATTAAATGTTTCCTCGGCTGCGGCGTTTCAACCAGGGCCTTTGATGGCGGTTTATTTTGCTACTAAAGCTTATATCTTATCTTTTTCTGAAGCGATCGCTAATGAATTAGAAGGTACAGGTGTCACTGTGACAGTTCTTTGCCCAGGTTCAACAGAATCGGGGTTTCATGAAAGAACGGGAATGGCTGACTCCAAATTGCTCAAGGGCAAAAAGATGATGGATGCACAAACAGTAGCCGAAATTGGTTATCGCGCCTTAATGAAGGGTCAAACCATTGTCATTCCTGGTTTTATGAATAAACTACTGGCAAAATGCGTCAGATTTGTACCCAGAAACCTGGTGACAAAAATTGTGAGAAATATGCAAGAAGATAAGTAAGCAGGTTGTCATTTGTCATTGGTCATTGGTCATTTGTCTGCAAAATCTCTCTTGTTTGAGCCAGGAGATGAGCTTAATCAACATCAATACTGCCAACACTTTAAGTTACAGCCAAAATTCTCTACAGCAACAGCAGCAACATAATTGTTTGCAGGTACTAGTTCAAATAGACTCCAGTCTTCAGTTATCTGTAACTTAGCTGGTTCTGTGGGAGTCAGCGATACTTCAACTTGCTCTAACTGGGATAGTCCGTCTCCAGTTGCTTTTAAATAAGCTTCCTTACAAGTCCAGTAACGGAAAAATACCTCTTGCTGTTGGTTGGGAGATAGCGATCGCAACATATCATATTCTCTCGGTAAAAAGAACCGTTTGGCAAGAGCTTCAATATCAGACATCGGGCGAATATATTCTAGGTCTACACCAATTGAGCGAGTACAATTCACTGCACACAAACCCAGCCCTTGGGAATGAGACAAGTTAAACGCCAGTCCACTATCGGCAAATGTATCTGCTAATACTGGTTTGCCACGCTGTTGATAATTAAACTGCACTTGTAAGGGCTGGATACCCAAATAGCGACCTAATATAGTTCGGAGAATACCACGACCAGCAATGAAACGCTGTCGATGTTCCTGAAAATAGAACCGTTCAGCACGAGCCGTTTCGTCACTGGAAAGAGTTGCTGCTAAACTTTGCAACTGTACTTCTGGTTGGTCAAGATTTATACGCCAGACATGAATCTCATCCTGTAACAAAGTTAAATCTGTCGGTGCAGGTAGCCAAATATCATTAGAAGCGGTCATTGAGTCAAAAAGTCAAGGTAGTTTTAATCTAGTAGTTTGTTTAATTACGACGATTACGGTGGATCTGGTTTGATTCTTTAGCGCTACTATACTATGCGCCCGACCAGTGCGGTAAGCGTAGCCATGCCGTCAGGCTTATCGCTTTTGCTGACTAATATCGTGATTTATTGCTCTATATTTACGTGCTATTTTTCTTACTTTAGATGTACGAGCCTTAACTCAAGGCTAAACCCTCTGAAAGACAATACGTTAAAACCCTTGACAGATAATAATAAATTTTCTTTTGGCTACAACATTAGCTATTACAGTATTATTCCAAGGAATTACGAGAAATGTCTGCAAGTGTTTTACTAGTACCGAAGCTTTGTAAAGGTCAAAAAGTAAAGTTTATGGGTGGGGAAGGTATCATCAACAACTACCGATTTGAGTCAGGTAGCTGGGAATATTTGGTGGAGATGCCTATGGGGCCAGAGCCAGAAATGGGTCGCGTTGGTTATGAAACGATGATTTGGTTATCTGAAGTTGATATCTCTTCACTGGTAAATCACTTTTCTAGCAAAATGTTAAATATGGAACAAAAACACCTTGCCAAAGCTTGTTAAAAACCTATTAGAGCTACTTTTTTCTAGAACATAGTGAGGATGAATGATTATTAATTTGGAGTATTTTGCCTTCTTTGTGCTGCTACTGGCAGCGCTACTATTATCAATTAAGGAAATGAGCGTTGCTTTGGATGAAGTCGATGTTGAGCGCTTTACTCTCTGGACAGGTGTTGCTTCTGTCATTGCTGGTTTACCAATAATATTGTGGTAGCTTATCAGTAAATGCCATCCTCTCTATTGCAATAGTTTATTTAGGACAATTAGTGAAAACAAGCTAATCTGTTCAATTTTTTGGACTTCCAAACAATACGACTCCATCCGTCGAGTATCCTAGCAACTAGAATATTTTCTCGCCTACTACTGTGTTCGTTTTTCCTCCAACCATTGTAAAACCCGATTCCATGCCCACCAAGGATCAGAATCGTTCACTTGACGCTGGCACTCTTTGCTGCTCAAATAGCCAACATGACCGCCGTATTGAGTGAGTAACAAATCTATTGCGGAATTGCGATCGCACGCTTCTTCTAATTCCGGTATGATACTTGGGTCAAAAAGTGGATCGTCAGCAGCGTATAAAATCAAAGTCGGTTTCGAGATTTGCGGCAATATTTGTAAAGCACTACTAGCTTGGTAATATGCTTCCACAGAAGGAAAACCAAGTCGCTTAATTACCAGTTCATTGTCAAAACCCCAAATACTGTTCGCCCGTTCAATCGCTTCTGGGTCAAGGCTTCCAGGATGGGCATCATGAATCCGCCACGCCAGTTTTTTTAAATTTTGGGCAATCCCTGCTTCCAAATATCTGCCAAAGGGCTTTGTAACCAGATAAGATAGCGATCGCTCCGAATCCAAACTCGGACAAATCACCATACCACCACCAATATCGCCATCTTCTAATCCTAAATCTCCATGTTCCCTAATCACCTCACTAGCCACCTTCAGCGCCCATAGCGCCAATTGCCCCCCTAAAGAAAACCCTGTAAACCAAAATTTTCCCGGACATCCCATTGCCTTCGCAGCGGCAGCGATGCGAACAAAATCTTCCCCCTCATACAAACCATCAGAGGTGAGAGTCGGCGATAATTCGGCTGTTTTCCCGTGGGCACGCCAATCAAATAACACCACAGCATACCCTTGAGCATAAGCTTTACGTCCCAGCACTCTCAAAAACCATTCTGTTTTTAATTCTCCGGTAATGCCATAAGTACCGATAATCGTGCTGTGAGCATTTTCCGGGATGGCAACCAAGCCAAAAATTGGCACACCTTGGCCACCAATAAAGATTTTCTCGTGATAAGACGGTTCTGGGTCTTTAGTAGTACTTTGCCAGTTACGTTTTCCCCACAAAGCGGTGTATACAGTCATCATCACACCGTTTTGTAAAAACCAAGACGGATTGTAGGGGGGAGTATAACACATCATAGACTATAAGATTTCGTGTAATTGAGTCTTGATTTCACAGTCATTTAATCTTAATATTTATGTAAGATTTAGAAACTTTTTTAGAATCGATTCAAAAATCTTTGTATCTATCAAAGGTTGTTAATTATCCTTAATAAGTAGCAATAATTTTAAAGAATGCCGAGGATTCTTGTCATAGACGATGACCCAGCGATTTCAGAACTAGTTGCCGTCAACTTGGAAATGGCTGGCTACGATGTTAGTCAAGCTGAAGACGGCATCAAAGGTCAAGCGCTGGCTCTCCAGCTGCAACCAGACTTGATCATGCTCGATTTAATGTTGCCCAGAGTAGATGGGTTTACCGTTTGCCAACGCCTGCGTCGCGACGATCGCACCTCTGAGATTCCCGTGTTAATGTTGACGGCTTTGAGCCAAACTCAGGACAAGGTGGAAGGCTTTAATGCTGGCGCAGATGACTACCTCACCAAACCTTTTGAAGTTGAAGAACTGCTGGCGCGGGTGCGGGCACTTTTGCGGCGGACTGACCGGATTCCCCAAGCCGCAAAGCACAGTGAGATTCTCAACTATGGCTCATTAACCCTCGTTCCCGAAAGATTTGAGGCAATATGGTTCAATGAGACGGTGAAATTGACTCACTTGGAATTTGAGCTACTTCACTGCTTGCTGCAACGCCACGGTCAAACAGTTTCTCCCAGCGAAATCCTCAGAGAAGTTTGGGGCTACGATCCTGATGATGACATAGAAACGATTCGAGTGCATATTCGCCACTTGCGAACCAAGCTAGAACCAGATCCCCGCCATCCCCGCTATATCAAGACAGTGTATGGTGCTGGATACTGTCTTGAATTACCCGGTATACCTCCATCCAATGAAGGGGCTTCGGTAACAGTCGTTGAATGAAATTCACCCTAAATTCCCTTATCTAAGCTATCACTTAGGCAAGAACTCTCTGTAACTCTTATTCCTTATACCAATTCTTTATGAAGCTGCATAGAATTTGATCCCCCCTAGCCCCCCTTAAAAAGGCTACCGTGTATACACAAGTCGAAAAAAGCTTGATTTTCCATTGTTTTTTCGTTTATCTCGAACACAAGCTCTGCATGGGAATGCCTGATTTAGGGGCTGCTGCTTCCTGTCAGACATTGAGTCTTTGACTCAATGAATGCGTTCCCAGGCGGAGCCTGGGAACGAGGAAAGTCCTATCAAGCTAGGTTTTTAGGACTTGTGTATACACGGTAGCTTAAAAAGGGGGGAACCGGAAAAACGTCTATCAAAGTCCCCCTTTTTAAGGGGGATTTAGGGGGATCAAGATATCTGCAACTTCACATTAAATTGGTATTATCGCTTAGTTAAGGTTATTAGTGGGATTTAGTAGTATGTAGAGATGTTGCAATACAACGTCTCTACAAGTGCATCCGCGACTTTTTAATAAAAAGCGCTTTTTGTCAATGAGTTAAAATACTCAAAGTAAGCTTAGTGAAAATGATAATCGTGTGATGGAGAGGAAGAGGATGTGATTTTCGGTAACACTCCTCTGCCTCTTTTTGATTATCATTATTTCCAAAGTCTTTGACAGCTTAAATATTATATGAAAAAGTTATGAAAAAGTATTGTAACGACAGAATAACTTTGTCAAAAACGTGCTTAATTCTTAGGTAAATTCAATCATGAAACTGAAATAAGTTACAAAATTGGAGTTAATAATAATGCGCTTTTTTATAAAAGGTTATTTAGTGAGTATGTTGGCTGGTGTCATAAGCTTAGTGGCGAATCAAGCTTTGGCAGTAACGGGGCCAGGAGCTACTATGAAGAATTCCTTTCCCCAAGACAATTCATGTTTAAGCACTTCGAGTTATGGGGGAATTATCAATAACTGCACTTACAGTGTTCAAGTAGTAGGAACCCTGCAACTGTCACCAGGTTCTCACCCAACGTCAGTCAGACTTTATGGGAGTAATAGCTGGTGTCAAACAGTTTCGATTAATGGTGTTGGAAACGGTGCTTCGATTGGTTCTCAAGTTTATACTACTTCTGGGCCAAAAGATTGGCAAACCCTGAATCTAGGCAACCTTTATGTATATGATGGGCCTGATGGGAATAGCGAAACAGGTACACTTTTTAGGTGTTCGCTCGAGGCTGGTGGCATTATAGGCAATTTCACAGCAAAGTAAGGTTTCTGAAGGTAGATATTAGCCGTCATTGAATTTTTTAAATTGTAGTGCGATCGCGCTGTGGTAAAACAGCGCGGTTTTCTCTCAAATAACGTTTCTACTTATTACCGCATAACAACCCAAACCGAACTAACCCGCGCTCATAACCGCGACGCATCAACCCCAGTGATAACGCCCCTTGAATAGTAGTCCAACCGGCATTGAGTAAGCCCCAAAGTGCTTGGGGAGTAAATGCCGAATCAATGACTACATTCCAAAAGGGGGCGACGGCGGTTGACCAATCGGCGGTGCGAATATTGTTTAATGGAAGTTGACGTGCGATCGCTTCATATTCTGGTAAAGAAATCACATAAGGCAAACAATAGACCCGATAAATATCCTGCAAATGCTTTTCCTCATCTGCCGTCAGTGGTAACTTATCAGTCGGTCGATGACACCAAGTCACCATAATTAACTTGCCACCAGGTTTCAACACCCGATAACATTCTTCGAGAAATTTAGTTTTATCTGGCATGTGTTCGCCGCTTTCCAGCGACCAAACCAAATCAAAAGAATTATCAGCAAAGGGCATTGCTTGAGCATTGGCGACCTGAAACTGAGTTCTCAGACTCAAATTCGCTTCCGTTGCGCGTTCTGTTGCTCTGGCAGCTTGCACAGGACTCAAAGTAATTCCTGTAGCCTTAGCATTAAACTTTTCAGCCAGATATAAAGAACTGCCACCAATGCCACAACCGACATCAAGGATATTTTCTGCTGCTTCTACCCCCGCCCAATTGAGCAGTTCTTCGATTAAATCAATTTGAGCTTGACGACGGTCTTTTTTCTGGCTGCCATCAGCCCCGTAGTAGCCGTGGTGCATGTGTTCGCCCCAAATCTGTTCCCACAGACCAGAGGAAGCATCGTAGAACTGCTGAATTTGCTGGTAAAGTGTTGCACTCATGAAAAAAGTAGTATTGAGACGAAGTAGAATTCAAAAAAAAACATACTGGTAGGCTACCATGTATGTTTTTAATTAAATAAGGGTATTTTTACTTCCAGAGAAGCTAAACCGAGATTTATCCTCCTGGGAAAAATTTCTCAGTTTTACCTTAATAAAGTTTTCTGAGCCGAATTTATACCAATTATCCCAAAAAAACCTACATATAAAAGAATTGTAAACCTAGATTTACTCTAACTTTCTTAATTACGAATTACGAATTACGAACTACGAATTAATTATGACTGTCGCTCGCACAATTTGTTTGGGGTTTCTGGCTGTCATTGCTGTTGGTACTATCCTGCTGATGATGCCTTTTTCAACTAGCGATGGTACATGGAATAACCTGATTGTGGCACTATTTACCTCCACATCCGCAGTTTGTGTCACAGGTTTATCAGTAGTCGATCCTGGTACTTATTTTTCCTTTTGGGGTCAGTTATTTATTGCCCTACTAGCTCAAATTGGCGGCTTGGGCTACATGACAACCACCACATTTCTGATTTTGCTCATTGGTCGTAAGTTTGATATGCGGCAAAAAATCGCCATTCAACAAGCTTTAGACCGACCAGGGATGAGTGGTAGCTCCCAGGTTATCCGTTCAATTATTGCCACAACTTTAATTTTTGAAATTACCGGAGTTTTCTTACTTTTACCAGCTTTTGTTCCAGAGTATGGATGGAGTCAAGGACTTTGGTTAGCGATTTTCCATAGCATCAATGCTTGGAATAATGCTGGTTTTAGTTTATTTAAAGATAACTTAATTGGCTATCAGTCATCCTTCTTAGTAGTCTTCACCATTACTATGTTGATTATATTTGGGGGGATTGGCTATCAGGTAATTTTGGAAATGTATCTTTGGTTGCGCGATCGCATTCACAAAAAAACTCAGCACCAAGTATTTACTCTGGATTTCAAAGTTGCAACCAGTACAACCATTATATTATTAGTCATCGGAATAGTAGCCTTTTTCTGTATAGAAATCAGAAATCCTGAAACATTTGGCTCTCTAAATTTCCACGACCAGATATTAGTAGCTTGGTTTCAATCAGTTACTCCCAGAACTGCTGGTTTTAACACCATTGATATTAGCAAAATGACTACGGCTGGTCTATTTATTACGATTGCGCTGATGTTTATTGGTGCAAGTCCAGGTGGTACAGGAGGAGGGATGAAAACAACCACTTTGAGAGTTCTAACCAGTTGTACAAAAACGATTCTTCGGGGGAAAGAAGAAGTTTTGTTGTACGATCGCAAGATAGCAATAACTTTAATTTTGAAAGCTGTAGGTGTGTTAGTAGGCTCGGTAGCGACCGTGATTTTCGCCACCATTTTAATTAGCCTCACAGATCCAACATTAGATTTTATCCAAATTTTGTTTGAAGTGGTATCAGCCTTCGCCACGGTGGGGCTTTCTACAGGCATTACAGGAACTATCTCTACAGCAGCAAAGGTGATCTTAATTGTCACTATGTACGTTGGAAGAGTAGGTGTTTTGCTACTGATGTCTGCTGTACTAGGAGATCCCCGTCCTACTAGAATTCACTATCCTGAAGAAAATTTACTTGTGGGATAGTTAGAGAAGAGTGCATACAGAGTGCGAGAGAAAAAATAACCAATGCCCAAACTGATAAAATATACATTCTAAGGCAAAAAATAAAATTTTTAATTCAAGCGGTATAACCGTTTTTTGCCCTAAATACAGGGAGCCATCATAAGGATAAAAAGGGTGAATCTGTCATCATTAAGTTTTTTTCGCAGTTTACGTAAAGATAACCAGCAATTTGCTGTAATTGGGTTAGGTCGTTTTGGAAGGTCTGTCTGTTCCACACTGCACAATTTTGGTTATCAAGTGCTGGCAACAGATATTGATGAAAAACGAGTTTCAGAAGCATTAACTGAGGGAATAGTTGGTCATGCTTTGCAACTAGACTCTACAGAACCAGCCGCACTCAAAGAAGCTGGAATTTTTGAATTTGATACTGTAATTGTTGCAATTGGCAACTACGTTCAAGAAAGTATTATAACCACTCTAAATGTGAAAGAGGCTGGTGTACCTCATGTAGTTGCTAAAGCTTCTAGTGAAGTTCACCGTAAACTCTTGCGGCGAGTAGGAGCAGATCATGTTGTTTTTCCTGAGTATGAAGCGGGTTGTGCCCTAGCGCGTACTCTTACCAAACCAGCAATTCTAGATCGGTTTGACCTTGACCCAGATAATAGTATTGTAGAGTTGATTGTGCCTGATGAATTTCACGGCAAAACCATCACTGAACTGCAACTTCGTAACCGCTACGGTTTAAATTTGCTAGCAGTAAGCCAGGATGGAAAATTTCAAATTAATCCTGATGCTACCAAGCGTTTAGAGCGTGGTTCAGCAATGGTTGTTATTGGTTGCAATAAAGATATTAATCGTTTGCCGATTTAAAAAAGTTAGGAGTTAGGAATTAAGAGTTAGGAGTTATGCCGTGTGCAACTTTTACTCAAAACTAACCTCCAGTAGAGAATAGACTTATTGCATGAATCAAAAGCCCTCTCCCAAGCTTGGGAGAGGGACTTTGAAATTCGCTCCCCTTCTCCCAAAATTGGGAGAAGGGGTTGGGGGATGAGGGCAAATCGCCTTAACTCTGAGTTTTTATTGTCAGGGACTTGTTGAAGTGGATTTTGGTTCAACTGAGACAGGTACATCGCCAGGGTTCGCGGACGTTTCTGGTTGATTTGGCATCTGTGGCTCAGGTGTTTGTACTGTAGAATCTGAACTCTGAGAAGGAGTAGCTGTTTGACTGGCTTGAGGTTGCTGTTGCCCACTTTTCTGGGCAATTTGCTGCATTAGCTGCTCAATTTTCTGGGCTTGTTCAATGTTGCCTTGTTCGCGATATTCATTGTGAGCGCGTTTCAAAACTCCACTGGCTTTTTTGAACTCGCCCTGGTTATATAAAGTTACTCCCAAGTTATAGTAAGCTGAGGCGCTTTTCGGATTTAGGCGAATAGCTTGCCGATAAACAGAAATAGCCTCAGGAGCTTGACCATGCATTGCTAGCAAATTTGCCATGTTGCTGTAAGCTGTGGCATTTTTAGGATCTAGCTTCAAAGCTTGGCGATAATTGGCGATCGCAGGCTCGATTTGACCTTGTTGTTGCAAGGCGATCGCTAAGTTAAAATAAGCATTGGCATTGCTGCTATCTAGATTAATTGCTTTTTGGTATACAGCGATCGCTTCCTCTAACTTTCCTTGTTCGTATAGCAACAAACCCAGATTATACAGCGCTGCCACCCTTGTGGAATCTATCACCAAGCTCTGGCGATAAGCGGTAATTGCTGCATCTTTTTCTCCTTGTCGGTGCAACACTAACCCTAAGTTGTAATAAGCTTCGCTAGAATTGGGATTAAGTTTTATCGCCTCTGTAAATTCTTGTAAAGCTTCATCCAGGCGATTTTGCTCTATCAATATATTACCGAGATAATTTCGTGCTGCTCCAAGGTTAGGATCTCGCCGCAACGCTTGGCGAAAGGCATATTCTGCACCTTGTAAGTCTTGGCGGTTATAGCGCGTAACTCCTTGCTGGAAAAAGCTAGCTGCTTCGAGATCCTGAGAAATTGCAGTTTCTGCCAGCAGCTTGCTGACTGGGAAATTAGTAATTGTCGGTGCAGCCAAGAGCAAAAATGCAGAACAGCCACCGAGTGTTACCTGACAAAATAAATTTAACCAATGAGAAAATAGGTATTTTTCAGACATTAATAGCAGACCTGTACTTATTTTTAACCTCTTATAAGTCAGAGTACCCACCACGAAAGAAAAAATTCCCAATTATCCAACTTTTAACTCCTAACTCTTGTACAGACGCGATTAATCGCGTCTCTACTCCTAACTCTTGTAGAGACGCGATTAATCGCGTCTCTACTCCTAATTCTTGTACAGACGCGATTAATCGCGTCTCTCCCCACTCCCCACTCCCACAGCTGACGGCAAAATTAGCATGGCATCACCGAATGAATAAAAGCGATATCCAAAAGCGATCGCTTCGTTGTATATATTCAATAATCTTTGTCTGCCAATTAGGGCACTTACCAACATCAACAAACTAGAACGCGGTAAGTGAAAATTCGTAATCAAACCATCTACCACCCGCCATTGATAGCCGGGATAAATAAACAAGTCTGTTTTTCCGCAAAATGGTTGTAAATTACCCGATTGAGCCGCCCCTTCTAAAGCCCTTACTGCCGTTGTTCCCACAGCAATAATTCGACCACCAGCAGCTTTCGTGGCGCGGATTTGCTCTACTGTAGCGGCGGGAACTTCAATCCATTCTTCATGCATCTGATGGGTAGTTACATCCTCCACTTCCACAGGGCGAAAAGTGCCGACACCAACGTGTAGCGTCACAAAAGCTCGATCGATTTGGCGATCGCACAACTTTTCTAATAATTCTGGGGTAAAGTGTAATCCTGCCGTTGGAGCTGCGATCGCTCCTGGTTGTTTAGCATAAACTGTCTGATACTGCTCATCAGCAGCTTCTGAGGTAGTGATGTAAGGTGGTAACGGTACTTCACCAAATACCTCTAATAGTTCCACCAAAGTTTTTCCCTCTGGTACATCAAATTGCAACCAACGCCCCCCAGTTGCTGCGTCTGTTTCTAGAACCGTAGCCGTTAGCTGAGGGCTAGGAGCAGGAAGTAAGGGAGAATTTTCCCCTCTGCCCCCCGCACCCTGCCCCTCTGCCTCTTTTAAATGCCCAATACCCGCTTCTCTTGGTTCAAAGATAATCTTTGCTCCCCGTTTGAAGCTTTTTCCTGGCTTAACTAAAGCTAACCAACAGTTATGCTGCCGTTCTTCCAACAGCAACACCTGGATTTTCGCACCAGTGGATTTATGACCATAAAGCCGCGCTGGAATGACTCTTGTATTGTTCATAACCAACAAATCACCAGAGCGCAGCAGTGCAGGCAAATCATGGAAAATATGGTGTAGAGGTGCTGTTTCGATGCCTGTAGTCGGAGAATCAACTACCAGTAACCGCGAACTATCTCTAGGAACTGCTGGGTTTTGGGCAATGAGTTCTGGAGGTAGTGTGTAGTCATAGCCAGCTACCGAGCAATCTAATTCCAAATCTTTTGCTTGTGGACGAGATGTATCTTTCAAATTGACTTGTACTAGTTTTTGGTTTATTTAGTATTTATACTCTCTTAAAAAGGCTAAGTTAAGTTTTCCCTTCTAAAGGAACTTTAAGGCATCTTCGCTCAGTTTTGTCGCTAGGCTATAAGATTGTTACTATTAAGTAACACGGAAAAATTAACATAAAAATTGGGTAAACCTCCCCATCTAAAAACGGGGGCTTTTACCCTACCGGGAACAGGCACTGATTGACGAATATAGATATGTAGGATTGGCTTTGATCCCAAGCACCAACAAACATGGAATACTTGTACTATCTGGCAAATGCCAGTCTAACCCTGAGGGTCGTTCAACACCTCCACGCTAGACCCCAGACACCAGTTTCGTTCGTCACCGTAATTCATCAAATTGATGGCTGGGTGGTTAGGATCAAACTCAAAGGTCAAGTCTCGCCCCAAGAAGATGGCGACTTTCGGGCTTTTCTAAATGAATTAGGAATTAGCTACGAACCGCCAATGAGGGTGCAAATGGCACTTTGGAGTTTGGAAGCTGGACAGTGCCCTGTGGATGTGATGCGTCGCTATCAAGTAGCGATCGTTTCTCATGGTAGCCCAGAAAGAGACGAAATTGAAGCGTTCCGGCAGCAGTTTGTCCGGGGCTTAGGTTACTGTCCAGAAACTCTGGCGTGAAACTATTTGGTTGTAACGCCACTACAAAATTATTGGTCATTGGTAATTAAGATATTTTATCAATTACCAATTAACCATTATCAATTGAAGAGTCAAAAGCTGCCAGAATGTATTCTTGCAGCTTAAACTTGTATCCGGGTACTGATGAAGTAGCTAGAGCTTCCTGGTTTGCTGTAACCCCAGTCAGATTTTTTGACATCCTTTGACAGTAGACAATAGCAACATCAAATCGACAAGAATAATCTGCCTTCTCAGGATACTGGGCTAAGAATATTTCAGCTGTACGCCAGATTTTTGCCTGCTTTTGTGGAGTGATTGCGCTTCTTCCCCCTGCATCCCAACTACCTGAACTACGGGTTTTGACTTCAACAAATGCCAATAATAAGTCCTGAGTGCTGAGTTCTCCTACTGCTCCTTTATCATATTCAGCAATAATATCGATTTCTCCCCAGCGGCAAGAGAAGCGACGATGGAGAATTATCCAACCAGTAGATTGCAACCATTGGGCTACTAGGTCTTCTCCTAAATGACCAATATCTGGATAATGAGATGGAGGAAGGTTAGCCATTGACTAAAAATATGATGAATTCTGTGAATTTTAGGTTAAGCGATGCCTGCGGCGGGCTACGCCTACGCACAACGTGTTCTACACTCGACTTATCCCGAACAAAGTTGAGGTTGAAGTATAAAACAGACCATCACATTTGGGCAAGCATACTCAGCTTATTCCTCTGGGGAATAATTGCCATCACCGCAACGGTCGGTTTTGCTCCAACAGCTTTGGCACTCGAATATAATAAGGAAATTTTGGTCGAGGCTGATTTTTCAGGACGTGATTTAACAGACTCTAGCTTTACTAAAGCTAATCTTCGCCAGAGCAACTTCAGTCACGCTAATTTGAACGGTGTCAGTTTTTTTGCAGCAAATTTAGAGTCTGCGAATTTGGAAGGTTCTGATTTAAGAAATGCTACTTTAGACTCGGCTCGTTTAGTCAGAGCAAATTTAACAAATGCACTGCTGGAGGGTGCTTTTGCTGCTAACGCCAGATTTGATGGTGCAGTCATTGACGGGGCAGATTTTACCGATACGCTGCTGCGTCCCGATGAGCAAAAAAAATTGTGCAAACTTGCCAAAGGGACTAATCCGATTACAGGACGAGATACGCGTGACACGTTGTTTTGCCCTTAGTATTTTTTAGCTGGGAATTGGGGATTGGGGATTGGGCATTGCTTATTCCCCATTCCCTACTTATAAAATATTGAGCAACTACCAACCACTAGCACCAATCTTTTGACAAACAATTTGCATTCCTTTGCCTGGTGAAGAATTAGCTACAAAAGGTATTTCTCCTTTTTCTCCATCCTCTTGAAGTAGCTGTCCCTCCGAACCATAAATGGCAATGCGATTCCGAAAAAGCCGCGATTCTTTGCACGAAGCATGGAACGTAGTCTCGAAGATGCCATCGCCATACATTCCGTAAAGCTTGTATGTAGTGCCTTTTATAGTTTCCGTATCCAGAGCTACACTGTTTCCTAATTTATCATGCCCTACAGTGATATATCTTTGTGCATCTTCAGCGATGGCTGCGCCAACACCCCCGGCGATCGCACTACCATTACTTAATAAAATAGCGATCGCTCCTACTATGCCGCCTAACTTAAAATACATACAGTTTCAAAATATCAGATTTCATATATTTCTACCCGCGATCAAAGCGGTTCTGGCAGGGTAAAAGCACTGAAATCAAGACAGAGCAAGGTGTTATACTAGTTATTAACACCTTATGGGAAGCCTAAAGCACTAAATAAATAGCTGCAATACTTGTCAAAGTATGAGTGAAACACTTGCTGATGTTGCCATACCGCCTCAGTTTCCCGATCACACTCAACTACCAGAGTCTGATGGTACGTTTGTGAAAAATTTTCAAGAGCATCCCCAAACCGTCATCTTGACAGACTCAATTTCTCAAGTTTTGCAACGCTTACATCCAGATGGACAGTATTGCATTGGTCAAGATTGTGGTATTTACTGGCGAGAAACTGAACCACCAGAAAAAGGGGCAGCAGCACCGGATTGGTTTTATGTCCCTGGTGTACCACCAAGGCTAGATGGCAAAAACCGCCGCTCTTATGTTTTGTGGCGAGAATACATACCCCCATTGATTGCCATAGAATTAGCTAGTGGTAATGGCGATGAAGAACGAGATGTCACTCCTTTACCTCTAGCTGGTAGTCGGGAAGGCGCAAAACCGGGTAAATTTTGGGTATATGAGCGAATAATCCGAATTCCCTACTATGCGATTTATGAAATTAGTAATGACAAACTAGAAGTTTATCACCTGGTAGATTTTTCTTACCACAAAATGCAGCCTAATGAGCGAGGTCACTACCCAATTCCTCCTTTAGGAGTGGAACTAGGGTTATGGCAGGGAAGCTACTTGAATAATCCTGAGCAATTTTGGTTGCGTTGGTGGGATTTAGAGGGAAATCTGTTACTGATTGGTCAAGAAGAAGCTGATTTGCAAAGGCAAAGAGCCGAGCAAGCTGAACGAAAAGCTGCACAATTAGCAGAACGGCTCAGAGCAATGGGTATTGATCCAGATGTAGAGTAATATTTACTAAGTTATAGTAAGCCGAAAAACTTAGTAATTACAGGTAAAAGCTTACCACAGACTTCAACTAGCTTTTCATTAGTTAGTAGGCAAATCAGCGATGTCTACGACAGGCTACGCCTACGCATCTGATAACAAGTCAAGATTGCAAAATTTTCAAAGTTCTGAATTAAAATTGTTTACATACGTGCAATAGCTAAAAAAGCGAATTATGAATACTTTTATTGTCAAAGTAAGCGCTTTTTGGGATTCTGAGGTTGATGTGTGGGTAGCTAGCAGTGATAATCTACCTGGGTTGGTTACAGAAGCTTCTACTATTGAGGTGTTAACAGAAAAACTCAAAGCTATGATTCCAGAACTTATTGAATTAAATAGAGTTGAATCTGGCAACAAAGATTACATTGATTTATACTTAACAACCCATCGTCATGAATCAATCAAAGTGGCTGGCTAATGAGTGTTTCCTTTACTCCTGAAGTTAAAAAGCTTTTAACAGAAGCCGGATGTTATTTTAAAAGGCAAGGGAAAGGAGATCATGAAATTTGGTATAGCCCAATTACAGATAATAACTTTGTAGTTGATAGTAAAATAAAATCACGTCATACTGCAAATGGAGTATTGAAACAAGCTGGTTTAGATAAGCATTTTTGAGTTTATTAAGAATTTTCTTCTCTGTTTAAGCTGCTAGATTCTTCACTTCATTGTAGAGCAGAAGATACAGAGGTTAAAGAGTAATGCTTTATTCTGTTGGAGAGCGATCGCGCCAAAATGTGACAGATTAAGATGATCATGGCCTCATCGGAGTTGAAACTTGCTAGCAAGTGACCTTAATAACAACTTCAGTTCTGGGAACTCTAATAATAGCCGTTACTGACTACAACATTTGGTACAGATGATATCCGTCCCAATAATTAAATTTGGTAACGATTTATTAAATTAGAGATTTTATGGAATTCTATCCAGACAATATTTTTGATGCCAACAACAAAGCTGAGAAAGAAGTTTGGCAACAAGTAAAATCTGCCTTCAGGGATGATTCTGGTGAGGCATTTCATTGTTATCAGCTATTTGACAGATATGGAAATCTTGAGCGGGAGATTGATATTCTTATTGTCCATCGTCAGTTAGGACTATGGGTGATTGAATGTAAAGGATGCTACATCAATGATATAGAAGCTATTAAGGGTGCTGAATGGAAAATGAAAAACTGGTATGAAGACCGTATAAAACCAGTTAACCAAGCACAATACCAGATGTTTGCGCTTAAAAACCATTTGCGTAAACAGCTAGATTTTTGCGCCTCATTAAACTTAAACTTTAGAGTTGGTATTCCCTTTATTAGCCAAGAACAGTGGCAAAATAAAGGATTTCATAATTTGCCAAATATTCAAGGTGTTGTACTGACTACAGAAGATTTGAAACCTTATACTCTAAAACATAATTTTACTCAGAGTGTTCAAAGTAGACAAAGAAATTTAACCGATGAACAATGGCGATCGCTGATGTGTGTTTTTGGTGGAACTAATCAGACACCTGTGGACAAAGCATCATTTTCAATATCCAAACACATCTCTGTAGAAAAAGAAAAAACGTACAAAATAGATGACTCAAAAAACCCTCGCCCTGTCTGTAAAATAATCAAGTTGCCCCGTTATAAATTTCCTATTAATTGCTTTCCTATTATTGGTATTAACGTACTCGAAAGCATATTTCAGCCTGACCTAGAAATAATAAATCAGCCTGAGATAGAGTTAGAAGAACTCTTAATTGATGAAGAAGAGGACTTGCTGATCATCAATGAAGGCGAAGATGAATTTTTAGAAATTCCGTTAGATGAAGAAGACGGTTACTCTGCTAGGAGTACGAACTTCCATCATTGGAAGCAAACTCAGAAAAAGTACTATACCGAAGATTCAATTCGGCTTTACTTGCAAGAAATTGGTAGAATTCGGCTGTTGCGGGCAGATGAAGAAATTGAATTGGCGCGGAAAATAGCCGATTTGCTGGAATTAGAGAGGGTGCGGGAAAGACTCTGTGAGCAGTTGGATCGCGATCCTTGCGATAGTGAATGGGCAAAAGCTTTACAACTCCCATTACCAGCTTTTCGTTACAGCAGTTTCGGCAGCTATGAGGTACATCCTAAAAGCTGAAAGCAATGATAGGAGAGGGGCAAGGAGAAAACTATATTGCATAATAGCCGGAAGCGCTGTATCGGCTGCATGTTGGTCGCAGGGCAAAAGATAAGATAGTGATATCTAACTTGCGCCTTGTGGTTTCAATTGCTAAGAAATATATGTATCGCGGCTTGTGTTTCCAAGACTTAGTTCAGGAAGGTAGTCTTGGTTTAATTCGCGCCGCAGAAAAGTTTGACCACGAAAAAGGTTACAAGTTTTCTACTTATGCTACATGGTGGATTCGTCAGGCAATTACTAGGGCTATAGCTGACCAATCCCGCACTATTCGCCTTCCAGTTCACCTTTACGAAACCATGTCTCGGATTAAGAAAACTACCAAGCTACTATCTCAAGAAATGGGTCGTAATCCCACTGAGAAAGAAATTGCCTTTTACATGGAAATGACTATTGAGAAGTTGCGGTTTATTGCTAAATCCGCCCAGCTACCCATTTCACTAGAAACGCCCATTGGGAAAGAAGAAGATTCTCGATTGGGCAATTTTATTGAATCCGATGATGAAAGCCCAGAAGAACTAGTTTATAAAAATACGCTGCGGGAAGACTTAGAAAAAGTTCTCAACAGTCTTAGCCCCCGTGAATGTGATGTTATAAAACTGCGTTACGGCTTGGATGATGGACGCATGAAAACCCTTGAGGAAATTGGTCAGATTTTTAAAGCCACCCGCGAACGGATTCGCCAAATTGAGGCGAAAGCACTCCGAAAGTTACGCCACCCTAACCGTAATAGTATTCTTAAAGAGTATATTCGTGGCTACCAACCGCATGATTCGCAACAGAAGAAATATGAGCAACAATCTCAAGGGAACCAGAATTATACACGAAAGACAAATAATGCTACTAATTACGTTGAAAAAGGGCTGATATGTCATCGAAATCAGGATTTTTTGGGAGCAATTGAGAACTTTACCCAAGCACTGAAGCTTAACCCCAATAATGCCCAGTTACACTACCAAAGAGGGCTAGCCAAGACTGAGGGAGAATTTCAGAAAGGGGCGATTGAAGATTTTACTCAAGCTATTAAAGTAAATCCTCAATATATAGATGCTTATTACCAGATGGGTCATGTTCACTACAGCTTGGGAGATAATCTAAAAGCAATTGAGGATTACAGCGAAATAATATTCTTTAATCCCAATGAAGCCTTAGCTTACTTCTACCGTGGTTTTGTCCGTAGCAATCTGGGAGAGATGCAGGAAGCCATTGGTAATTACAGCCAAGCATTGAAAATTAAGCCTGACCTTGCTGAAGCTTATTTTTACCGAGGAGTTGCCTTTTATCGCTTAAAAGACTTACATAGAGCAATTGAGGATTACAATTACACTTTACGAATCTATCCCGACTTTGCTGAAGCTTACAGTCGGCGGGGGCTTGCACATTATTACCTGGCAAATTACCAAGAAGCGCTTGAAGATTATTCGCAAGCCGTGCAAATTAATTGTGAAGATACTCTAACATACTACTACCGTGGACTTGTGTATGAGAACTTAAGTGACTATATCAAAGCACTTAAGGACTATAACCAAGTTTTGAAAATCAATCCTGCTTTTACCGAAGTTTACTATAACCGAGGTAGTGTTCATTACAATCTAGGAAACTATCAACAAGCACTTGAAGATTTAAATCAATTACTGCGTATCAATCCTAACAATTCTCAAGCTTATAACAAACGAAGTAGCATTCGTGCTGCCCTGAAAGATTACCAAGGTGCAATGGAGGACTTAAAAAACGCTTCAGAATTTCACAATATCTAATAGCAAACCCAAAACAAGCCATTTTTCAACTAATACTAATCCCCAATCTTGCCGATGAATATACACTATAAAAGTCAAAAAACTTGAACAAAGATTGATCGCAACATTGAGTAGGAACTAGCCAAAAAATAGCGATCACCCCGTGGTCGATCGCTAATCAATCACGCTATTCAATCCCCGTTTTTTAACTAGGTGCAACAGCTTAAGAGCAGTGCCAGTGGCACGCTTCTGACCGATTTCCCACTTTTGAACCGTTGATAGACTTGTATTTAAAATCGCAAATACTGCCTGACTGACATGAAATGATTCGCGTATTTATTTAATTTGCTCAGGTTCTAACGGTTCAATTGGAGACAAGCACAGACTGTCAAATTCACGCAGTGTAGTCTGATCCATCAGTCCAGCCTTGTTTAGCCCCGTAGCCGTTTCGTGAACGGCTTCAAGAATCGCTGATTTCTTCTTCGGCATTGCAAATTACCTCCATCAATTCATCTTCCAGCTTGGCTTTTTCAAGATCCTTTAGCGTGTAAGAGAACAGCACTGATGCCAGCTACCTCCAAATTTATTTAACACTCCTAAACCACTCAGTAATTCCCTGAGCGATCGCTTTTGCCATTTTCTTCTGTTCTTCTGGGTTCGCTACCTGCTCAAATTCATCGGGATTGCTCATAAAACCCAATTCCAGTAACACCGATGGCGCAACTGCTGGGCGTGTCAGTGCTAGGTTGTCCCAGAACACACCATAAGAAGGTTTGCCGAGTTTTTTAACAACATAGGTCTGTAAAAATATTGCCAGGCTGTGGGCTTGGGGTTGATACCAAAATGCTCCGAATCCCTTGATTTTGTCGGCATCGCCATCATCTGGTAGAGAGTTGTGGTGTATGGAAATAGCGATCGCAGGTTCTTCTTGACTGATAATTGCCTGACGTTCTACTAGCGAAACTTCTTTGTCGTCCTCCCGCGTCATCACCACCGTTGCTCCTCGCTTCACCAACTCGTCGCGCAGCAACTTAGATACCACCAAATTCACATCTTTTTCTAAATATCCAGTTGGGCCACTGGCACCAGATTCTTTACCGCCATGCCCTGGATCTAGTACAATCTTGAAATTAGCTAAAGGCTTGCGTCTTGTGTTCCCGATTTTAGGCGGATGACGCAAAGCCAAAACCAGGGTTGTACCGTCGTATCTCAGCTTGTATCCCCACTGTTGAGCTTTTTTGAGGTTAAAGGTGTATTTTACTTGTCCTGGAGCTTCCTGTTGCCAGTCTAGGCGATTAATTAGGGGGTTATCATCCAGGCGAATTATGTCTGTTTGGGCAGTGGTATTGTAGAGAGTGAGAGCGAGAGTTTGCTCACTTTGTTGTACGCTCACGGGTACGGGAACTTGCAAAGGGAAAACTATCTCTGTCGCACTAGGGAGTTGACGGTATCCGACACTGCGAATTATTGTTTGTGGCGGAACTGCACCAGGTAGAATGCGGGTTTCTTTACTATTAATCCAAGCGCCATAATCTAGGCGCAACCATTCACCTTCCCTACCTGTAACTGTTGCGCGTGTGCCTTTGGGCAGTGGTGTGAGTCGGGAATAATCGGTGCTAGGGCCAGTACGAGCAACGCCTGACTCTACTGTAACCTCAGAAACTGGCAGCTGCGCTCTTGAGAGGATTTCAATCTTACCAGATCCTGGTTGAGTTATCGTCTTGCCGTCAAGCGTCAGTTGAAATTGAGGTTTTCCCAGATCGGCGGCTGTTGCCATTGTGGTGCAACCTTGATAGTTGCCTACGCTAGACTGGGCATGAGGCTGATTTTGACCTGTCAAAGCTGCCAAATTACTTGGTAGTTGTGCTTGTTGAGGTTGTGGTAAAAGGGCAATAGTTTGATTAGCCAGGATTACAGAGACATTAGCGTTAGGGGGTGCGACCCCTTCGGGAAGCTTCGCTAACGCACTAAAACAAATTACTTCTCCTGGTAATCTGGCAATGTCAACAGCGGGAGTCAGGGAATCTTTCGCAAAGCCTACCCCCTGTGGTAGTTCAGGGCTAGCGTTAAGCCCGATCACCTTAATTTTAAGTTCTTGATTGTGGTAACGCACAGTAAAAAGATTCTCCCCCAACTGCAAAGGGAAACTAGGAGAAAAATGACCAGCTTTGCTGCGGGTAATTGGCTTACTATTGATCAAAACCTGACCATCTGGTGGTGCAGTGCCCAGAAAGAAGATTTTTTGGGCACTTGTCTGGTAGTTTGTCTGGGGAAAAACAACTATAAGAGACGGCTCTGCCAATGCTACCGAGGAGGTGAGAATACAGCCTAATATTACTAATCCTAAGAGGTTTTTCACAGCAAATCACAGAAGATGACACCACAATAACTGTGGCACAATGACGGGATGTATTTTTAGAAGTTGTTAGAAATTCAAACTACTATGACTAAGTTTATCTTTGTTACTGGAGGCGTAGTTTCCAGTATTGGTAAGGGCATTGTAGCAGCAAGTCTAGGGCGTTTGCTCAAGTCGCGCGAATATTCGGTGTCGATTCTCAAACTCGACCCTTATATTAATATCGATCCTGGCACGATGAGTCCCTTTCAGCATGGGGAAGTATTCGTTACCCAGGATGGGGCGGAGACAGATTTAGACTTGGGGCATTACGAACGCTTTACCGATACCTCAATGTCGCGCTTAAATTGTGTGACTACTGGCTCGATTTACCAGGCAGTCATTAATAAAGAGCGGCGCGGAGATTACAATGGCGGTACTGTACAGGTAATTCCTCATATTACCAATGAAATTAAAGAGCGGATTCTGCGAGTTGCTAAAAGTACAAACCCTTCTGTAGTAATTACAGAAATCGGCGGGACGGTGGGAGATATTGAATCACTGCCGTTTTTGGAAGCAATTCGCCAGTTTCGTAAAGAGGTGGGACGCCAGAATGTGCTGTATATGCACGTAACACTGGTGCCGTGGATTGCCTCTGCGGGTGAAATGAAAACTAAGCCAACACAGCATTCAGTTAAGGAACTGAGATCCATTGGTATTCAACCAGATATTTTAGTTTGTCGCAGCGATCGCCCTTTACCCAAGGGATTAAAGCAGAAATTGTCGGGATTTTGCGATGTACCAGAAGAATGCGTCATTACTTCCCAAGATGCCAAAAGTATCTATGAAGTACCGCTGAATCTAGAACGGGAAGGAATGGCAGAACAAGTGCTGAACTTGCTGCAAATGGAACAACGTAAACCAGATTTGACGCAGTGGCAAACCCTGGTACAACGTTTACATAGTCCCAAGCACGAGGTAGAAATTGCCATTGTTGGGAAATATGTGCAGTTAAGTGATGCCTATCTATCTGTAGTCGAAGCACTAAACCATGCTGCAATCTCCACCTATGGCAAACTGCGCCTGCGTTGGATAAATTCAGAAAATTTGGAAACGGAATCAGCCGAAAATTATCTTGAAGGTGTCGATGGCATAGTTGTACCAGGAGGTTTCGGGGTTCGGGGAGTCGATGGTAAAATTGCCGCCATTAAATACGCCCGCGATCGCCAAATTCCCTTTTTGGGTTTATGCCTGGGAATGCAATGTTCTGTGATTGAGTGGGCCAGAAACGTAAGGGGATTAACAGGTGCTAATAGTGCCGAATTTGACCCTTACACAACCGATCCGGTAATTAATTTATTGCCAGAACAGCAGGAAGTTGTGGATTTAGGGGGTACAATGCGCTTGGGACTATACCCTTGTCGTGTTCTCCCTGATACCTTAGCTTTTAAGCTCTATCAAGAAGATGTGATTTATGAACGGCATCGACATCGCTATGAGTTCAACAATGCTTACCGCGATTTGTTGTTAAAGTCTGGTTATGTAATTAGTGGTACTTCTCCCGATGGACGTTTAGTTGAAATTGTGGAATTAACCAAGCACCCATTCTTTCTTGCTTGCCAATTTCATCCAGAATTTCAATCACGCCCCAGTACACCTCATCCCTTATTTAAAGGGTTTATTCAAACAGCGATCGCTCTTTCCCTTTCGACATCTAGTACACCAACACCATTGGAGGTGTCATAACAATTCAAAATGACGCTCGTGACGTTCGATGACTCGCTAACGCTCTTAGCGTCTCCCCTTCTCCCAAAGGGAGAAGCTAGCGCCAAGGGAGAGGACTCGCTAACGCTACACTAACAAAATTAATTACAACATTAACTTAAGGCTTCAGTAGATTTGGACATTCAGGGTGCATCATTCGTAAATTTCGGACTTGAGGAGATGTTGTGGCGTACTGGGTGAAAATCCTTTACGAGAGGAAAGAATATGTAGTAAATTTTGAACGTGTCCATGCTTTTTGTTATGAACTGAATGGCAGAGTTACTTTTTGGCTACCCGATAGCGCCATTCCCATAGTAATTAACCCACAAAATAACCTGGAAGATTATCAAAAAATTCTCGATTATTTAGAATGTGTGACAGGATTAGAATTAGATCGTGCCCACTGGGTAAAAATAATTTACGAAAAAAATGAATATGTCGTTAATCTCAACTGCATCAGTTCCTTTTGTCATGAACCGAACGGCAGGATAACTTTTTGGTTGCCAGATGGCACTATTCCTATTATCATCAACCCTGTGAGTAATCCTGAATCTTATGAAAAAGTTGTGAAATACGTTCAAAAAGCAACAGGATATTCTTTGTCTTGAAATCCCTGTGTAGCAGAACAAGCTAACAAGAAAGTTGAAAAACAGATTTACTACCTTCCCAATCTTCAAAAATGCTTTGTGGGAATTTCTGCTCAATTAGCCTAGCTATTGAATCATCTTTTTTGTAGAATCAGTCAGAATTGCTAAGTAAGTGGGCAAGAATAAAATTAAACTATGTTACATAATGTAAAACTAATTAAATTATCTCTTAGTTAGAGCTTAATTTTTCTTCTAATTTGTAAAGACAGATGTTTCTAGCTGGGGTTGTTTGAACCATAATTTAAAATCTTGAATAGTTTTGCCATGCCAACTTTGCTGCACCTACTATTCCTGCAAAATTGCCTAACTCCGCTGGCAATATTTGTAAACCCTCTCGTGATAAAGGCTGCACCCGCTTCTCGATTTCTGCCTTCACACTTGGTAAGAAAAACTCAAAGCTACCACTGATACCGCCACCAATGACGATCGCTTGTGGCGTGAGTACATAAATCAAACTCGTCAAACCAATTCCCAAATTAAAACCATATTCTTGCCAAAAAGTCAATGCTGCGGCATCTCCTTGTTGGGCAAGAAAACCCAATTCGATGGGTTCCTTAAGAGTGCGGCGGCGAATTGCAGTAGCACAGGCATATTGTTCCAAAGAGCCTCGATTGCCACTATTACAAATTGGCCCATCAGGATTTAAGGAAATTAAACCCAATTCCCCAGCGGCTCCCTGATGTCCAATAAATAGTTTGCCATCAAGGATAATTGCGCCACCAACCCCAGTACCTAAAGTTAGCAGAATCAGATTTTGAAAGTGGCGACCGGCTCCCAGCCAAGCTTCTCCCAAAAGAGCGCAATTAGCATCGTTAGCGATCGCAGTTGGTTTGCCAGTTTTAGCTTCTAACCAGTCTGCTAAAGGCACATCGATCCATCCAGGTAAGTTAATGGCGATTTTAGCAATCCGTCCTGCGGCATCGGATGGGCCAGGAGTACCAACACCAATGGCAACAGCTTGATTATCTGGATCGATTTGAGCGATCGCATCTACCAGCACTGCTAACACAGCTTCCGGCGTTGTTGGTTGAGGAGATACCACAGTCAAAGATTGCAGACAAGTACCATCATCTGCAAAACGCCCCAGCTTAATTGCTGTTCCTCCGACATCAATGCCAATTACTTGAGAACTCACCACTTTAAAATCCTCAGACCAAACCATAGCCACCTAGCAAACCTTTGCGTACCCTTGGCGCTTACCTCTGCGCTCCTCTGCGTTTCAATTTCACCCCTCAATTCGCCATTATTTTCTGTAAATCTATACTTATTAGCATCTTGGCGCGAAAAAATACTCAAATTTTTATTCTATTGAGTGCAAGTTGTTTTCATCACCGATTTTAAGATGCGCGGCTTTCAACTCTGCTCTCTGTAAATTAGCAATAGTCGTGGTACGAAAACTCGATTGTTCCTGCCAAGCCGTAATTGGCGCACCTCTTAAGATACCAGCAAGAGCAACGGAAAGGATAAACCCGCCAGTAGCGGCAGCAATTAACGTTAGATTATCTTTCATACAAATCTCTGTATTGTTATTTGTCATTAGTCATTTGTCAAAACTAATGACCAGTGATTACTGTCGGATTCTATTTTCTCTCCGTAAACGGGGATTGACAAATTCATTTAACCCCTCACCAAGTAGTGATAACCCTACCACCATGAATGTCATCGTTAAACCAGGGAAAAGCGTAGTCCACCAAATGCCAGTAGGTAGAGCTTCTAAGGCTTGTTTTAAATCATGCCCCCATTCTGCCACTTCTTCGGGAAGTCCTAGCCCCAAAAAGCCCAAACCGCCCAACACCAAAATCGCATCAGCGGCATTGAGTGTAAATAGGACGGGTACGCTTTGAATGACGTTGAAAAAGAGATAACGAGAAAGCACAACCCAAGTGGAAGCACCCATTGCTTGAGCAGCTTCGATGAACACTTCGGTTTTCACGCTCACGGTGTGGTTGCGAACAACGCGGTAATATTGAGGGATGTAGGCAATGCTAATAGCGATCGCTGCATTTAATATCCCACGCCCCACCACAAAGGCCAGTGTCACAGACAGCAGTAGGCCCGGTAGAGTGTAGATGCTATCCATAATAAATAGCAGCACCTTATCCAACTTCCCGCCGAGATAACCACTCAGCATCCCCAAAGGCACACCGATAATCATACTCAGCGCCGTTGCCAAAATCACCACCTGCAAAGCAGCTTGAGCGCCGAAGATTGTCCGAGAGAACACATCATAGCCCAGACGACTAGTACCAAACCAATGTTTAGCTGAGGGTGGCTCGTGAATTGGATTAGAGAGGAAATCTTTCGGGTTTTGCAGCCATCCCCAAGCCTGCAATACGGGAGCGAAGAATGCCAGGAAGATGAAAAATAGGGTAATGGCTAACCCGATGAACATGAGTTTTTGGGAAAGATTGAGACTTTTGCCAAACTGCAAAAATGTTGGTAGCCGCCGTTTTGTAATGGCCATAAAGCGATCGCCTGGAGCAAAGCTTGATACGCTGACCATTTTACATATTAGATAGGGCATTGCGTAAACATCCTTAAATAAAAGTCCGACTACCTCACGCTGGATACAGAGTTAGACTCGGTTAAAGGTGAAATTATGCCTTATTTTTGCCAAAGCTTTTAACTACTATTCAGAGTACTACAATAGACCTCTTGCAAAAGTCTCTAACACCCCACCCCCAACCCCTCCCCGCTTGCGGCTATCCATTACCCGCATCTTTCTTAACAAACAGACAAAATACTTAAAATTA
>NZ_CAWUDN010000027.1:0-75751 GCF_963920915.1 Nostoc sp. PCC 9305 | reverse complement strand
TTGAGTTTTACCCACTTGACAAGACTCTATTTTTCTTAACTTGACACCAATGGCATCTTGCCCGTCCCTTGTATTTTAGGGCTCTCGTGTCGCCCACCCTACAAGAATCATCTCTTGATTCAGCACCTTTAGTGAGTTTGTAGCTTTTTAGCTTGTTAGTCCGTAGTGAAAAATGGGTGAGTTAAGCTTGCCTAACCCACCCGATAAAACTAAACAGTAGAGAAATTAGCCATTAAAAACGCGACTGCGCCACTTATTCAACCGAGCTTCTCCAATTGTGGCAGACCGCCGAGAATCAGCAATTTGCTCTTGCAAAGCTGCAATCTGTTTTTCTTGGGCGTCAGCTTGCTGTTGCAAAGATGTATATTCACCTGTGCTGGTGGGTAAACTGGAAGACTGCCAACTACTACTAAATTTTGTTGTGCCGATGCTGGCAAATGGTCGTAAGTCTGCTAATTGTTGTTGCAAAGTTGCAATCTGGCTTTCTTGCTCTTTAATCTTTTGCCGCAAGCTTTCTTCGGCTGCTGTAGGAGCTGCAATAAAGGTATTAACTGGAGCAGCCGTTTCTGGCTTGGGCTTGAATATTTCAGCCAGCAATGCACTAATATCCGTGAGTTTCTGTCTACCGTAAGGAGCGTTGGTAATTAGCGATCGCACTAGTTGAGGTTCGTTATTCGTTGCTAAGTTCTTATCACTGCTAGAGTTGCTCCGCAGCAATTGTAACATATTGGTAAATTCCAATATCTTTTTGCCCGTTTGAGTTTTATAACCCCGGTAATATGGCACTATGTTCTCGCCAAAGGCATCTAAATACTCGTCGCTATCAAGATAAGAATCAATATCTGCCTCAAAACCCTCCTCATCTAGAATGTTGCTGTGATGTTTAGTTTCGGAGTAGTCATCGGGAGCGCGGCCCAGCAGGTGCTTAAAGTTCAGTTCAATTGCCCGGTAGCGGTAAACGTTATCAAAAAATCTGGAGCGATATAACTCTGATTTGGCAACTTGACGCACAAACTCACGCACATCGATTATGCCTTGCTTGAGTTGGGACTCTGGAACTATGAGCCGCTCACTTTCCATGATGTAGGCATTACCCAACACTTGCCGATAAACTGCCCGAATGACAATTTCAATGTCATCAACTGAAGCAGTAGTCCACAGTTCGATGGGTTCTGTTTGGGGAAATGCTTGATATTGGCGTCGTCTGGTTTCTTCGTCTAAGAAGGTCTGCATAGTTGGGTTAGTGTGGGTAAGAGTGACTAATTTGTAAAGTAAAAATAAAATATTCTGTAGGGAGCTAGTGCTTTGCTTTGGTTTCTAAAGTTATAGCAACTGGTGAACCAGCGCACTCAACAGGATAATGTGTTAGACGCATATTTCGAGATGATTTGTCACTCAAATACAAATCAAAGCATCTAAGAGGATGTTTTAAAAGTGTTTTGCGGTGACTTTAGGCACTTTTAGATCCCCCCTAACCCCCCTTAAAAAGGGGGGAACCGGAATCAAAGTCCCCCTTTTTAAGGGGGATTTAGGGGGATCTAGAACTTTTTGTTACCGAGAAGAGGACTTTTCAAACAACCTCTAACGCACCACTAGATAAAATGGTGGGTTAGGTTAAAGCCATAACACACCCTACTTAATATTTATTAATTACTAGTTATTGATATTAACTTATCAAGTTTCGGGGAGTTTTTTAGTTACATTTTCTAACAAACTTAGACGGCTAACTATTAATAACTAACAGCTAATCACGATCGGAAATTAGCAATTAGACATTAACAATTAGCCGTCAACCCCCTTGGGGAGTATTTAAAATTCAAAACTTAATTTTGAATTGAAGTATAAACGCCTATCAGAATAATTTCTGTAGGATAGTAACTTTCAAGCACGCTCATCAAATCTAGTGTAGAAACCACCGTATTTTATCCAGTATTGTTTCAAAGTATGATGAGGTGTATGTAAACTAGCTTTTGCCTGATATAAAATAACTTGGCGATGATCTCCCATCCAAATTTTATTAATCGGGTCAACGGATATTACTGTCCCTCCTAAAGAAGCAACGCATTCAGAGAATCTCTCAATCGTTGTATATTCTAATGTCTCGAATATAAAAAAATTACCCGAACAAATCAAATGGCGGCTGCGAATCCAGCAGCGCATCTTTTTTTCAGCCAGTGGAGGCAACATTTTGGTTTTAACAGATTCAAGCTGAATCAACATAATGCGCTCACCGCAGGTAATTCATCAGCAAAACTTTGCCGTTTTTCAAATTGCAATGGGCCAGCGGTAGATCCCCATATTTGTTTGTGGGTTTCAATATCCATACCTTTATCTAGACTTATCCAAGTACGCTCGGTTATTTCTACTTCGCTGACAAGATATGTCTGGCATCCGTTGCGTTGAATCAGACATTGATTACCCGGTTCCACACTGCCTTGAAACATTTTACCTTCTCGTTGGAAAACCATTGAACAGTGATAACGCCGTTCGATGCTTTCTGGGGTGATGGTTTTGAGGATATCTAATTCACGAGCTGCACCTGCATAAAGCATAGGATCTTTTAAGCTGTAATTTTCGATATAAATGCGATCGCCCAAATCGACTAGTCGATGTACTCCTTGACGATAGGGTGTCCATAAATCGTGATCGTAAGCTTGTTCAGAATAGAAACCGATACCAGAAAAAAATTCAATCGGTAAAGGACGAAAATAAATGTGAATGTGGGCGTAAAGTTGCGGATTTGCAAAAGATTGCTTGTAATTGCTAAAATCTCCTGCCATCCAACAGGCTAAGGTGAGCAAATCGCTAGCGTTAGTGCTAGATTCGCTGGGCGCTATCGTCACGTCGCTTCGCTCCAAATTCAAAATTCAAAATTCACGTATTACAATCCCCACACTTCGACAAGCTCAGTAACCATAAATAAATTTGGGAGCTTGTATCCTTATTATGTTTTAACCTGATATTTGCTAATTGGTTGAACTTGACAAAGAGCGAATTTCTGAAGAAAAGGAAGCTGTTGTCACGCCTTTACCATCGCTGGTTTTAATCGTCGCTACCCGAAATCGGAGATTTGGGTTAGCAAACCAAATTCGCTCTTCAGCAGCAGCGAGTTCATACTCTGTGAGCAGGGTAAAAATACCATCGTCACTCAGATGATATTTAGCCACTGCTGGAATTGTTTCAGCGTACCCCTTGTCCCGCAGTAGTTTGCCTCTAGAAGGATTTTCGACATCGGGAATTGGTACTAGTACAGTACTGCCAGAGATTGGTTTATCGTCCCAGTCTGACTCACCTTCCCAAGTCATCCGAAAGGGGTGAGTGATACTAGTGGGTTCAGTGTTATACAATTGACAGATTGCTACCACTGCTGGATCGTTGGTGGATAGAGACTCAATTTCAATGTTAGACAATACTTCTTCAAAGTGGGCGAATGCTAAATGATGAGCGCTACGCTGCGATCGCCATCGTCCAATTGAAAGTTCAAAAAAGTCAGTAATTTCCATTAGAAAAGTGATTTTAAAAAAGCAGCTTAAAATCCAAGAGATATCTTGGCAAAAAAGAAAGTTATTCTCCTAGTCTATATGTTAGCCTCCTTGACCACAAATGAATTTAGGAGTTCTGAGTGCTGAGTTAGGAGTTAGGAGTTAGGAGTACAGACGCGATTAATCGCGTCTGTACAAGAGTTAGAAGTTAGGAGTTTTCTTTTGTCCCCTTGTCCCCAGTCTCCTGCTTAGACAAATCTAAGCAACTTCAGTAATACTGATAATTTTGCCGCCTGTCCGATGAATGTTTTGCACCTGTCCAGACAGTTGGCTGTAGTTAACTACATATTCCAGGTTGCCCAGACGAGTACGGAGATTACCTGCACCTTTGACAGCTTTAATCAAGAAGCGTTTATCGGTGCTGCTGACACTAGAACCAGCTGCGGGAGCTTTGATGGATGTGGGTAAATTAGAACCGATATCGCCGATTAGTTTGGCTTTGCGATCGCTATCACTACTAGCGAATCCTCTGACTAAGCTAAAGGTGCGGTTAAAGGTAACATTCTTAATTCCGATTTGGGAGCTTGTGCTGCGAACATAAGGAACAATATTTTCGCCAAAATTCTGCTGATATTCGTTGCTATCGATATAGGAGTCGATCTCAGCATCATAGCCCTGTTCGTTGTAGATGCGGACGTGTTCGGAAATTTCTGCTTGATCGGCAGGAGGACGCCCTAGTAGGTGTTTGAAGTTCAGTTCAATGAACCGATACTGGGAAGAAGAGTTGAAAAAGAGGGATTGATAAATCTCTGATTTGGCAACTATGTTGACGAATTCGCGGACGCTGATTTTGCGATCGCGCAATTGCGATTCCGCAGTGGCTAGTCGCTCACTTTCCAACAAGTGAGCATTACCCAAAACCTGTTTGTAAACTGCCCGAATCAGTGTTTGTAATTCACTTTCGCTGGTGTTCGGACGCAGCTCAACAGTAGGTGAATCAATAGCCCAAAGTGACATTGAAGTATCTCCTGAAAAACGTTAATTAAATTAAATTTCCGAGCATTCTACCCCTGTAGAGGTAGATTTCCCATCAGTTGTCAGTTATTTTTGCCACTGACTAGCTTTTGTAAAACTTTAGTTTGTGAAAGTGTGTTAAATATTTTCGTATTTGACAACTGACAGCAGTAATCGCTTTGGCTAACTTTACGATCGATCGGGATTTACGCAAACTACAGCCGAAAAGAAAAATTTTTAGGTCAGGGCCATGTATGTAGACGCATTGCCGAAGCGTCTAATAGAGAAGCAGTTTCTCGCATATTGCCTCTGAAGTGCCTATAGTCTTGCGTAAATCCCAGAACGAGCGACACTGGGGATTGAAAGATTAGAGACTGAGTACAGCGGAATTATTTCCCAATCCCTAATCTCTAAATCCCCAATTTCTATTCTTTAGTTGACAGGAGTAATACTGGCGATCGTACCGCCCTGCTTGTGAATCCGCTGATACTCTTGTGAAAGCTTATTGTATGGCACGAAAAAGACTTGGTTACTGCGGCGAAATTTGGAAATGTTATTTACCACATTTGCCTTGTAGCCAGTGACTTCAATCCGGTAGACCTTACCATCATCGCCAGATCCCACACCCTGACGAGTGCGAGGAGTAGATGTTGGGTTGCGGAATGTAGCGCCCTTGCTGGCTGGTGAAATTACAGGAGTAGGTGTGCTTTGAATTAGCAAACTGTTTAATTTTGGTTGTTTGCCAGCTAAGTCACCTTTCAGGCTGCTGCTAGAAGAACCACGTACCAGTTGAAACAAGTGGGTAAACTGAACCAAACTCTGGATAGCTTCGGTTTTGTAGCCCCGAATATAAGGGACAATGTTTTCCCCAAAAGTTTCTTGGTATTCGTCGCTGTCTAGATAAGAATCAATCTCACCCTCAAAGCCCTTTGTATCTAGAATAGTGCTGTGTGTACGCGTTTCTTCTAGATCCAATGGCGCACGACCAAGGAAATGTCTGAAATTTAATTCAATCGCCCGATAACGAGGGGCGCTATCAAAAAACCGCGAACGGTAAAGTTCCGACTTCCCGACTTGACGCACAAACCCGCGAACGCTAATTTCACCCCGTTTGAGTTGAGATTCAGCAACGGAAAGCCGCTCGCTCTCCATTACATAAGCGTTGCCTAGAACTTGCTTGTAGACACTTCTAATTACGGTTTCAACATCCTCATTAGAGCGATTTGGCCACAGATCAATGGGATCGGTGTCTTCAAACAGAGCGACCCCTAATCGTGATGCTGGTCCAAAAGCCATTCAAACTATCTCCCAGTTAACAACTAAATTTTATGAGAAGGATATTCAACAGATGTTAAAAAACTTTACATCATTGTGACAAAGGAGAGGACATAGAGACTTTAAATCCTTATTAGTCGTGATGATTTTAAGTTTTTGCATCATTTGTCCTTACATATTCTGATACGATGCCGAAACCATATTTATTAAAATTTGTTAAGTTAAATAATAGTTTAAAAAAATCTCAGCTTTTTTTTAGTATTTCATTTGCGATTGGGATACAAGTGATGGTATAGTGTAGCCCCCTTGAGCCAGAGTTTTAATCGTGCTGATTCACGCA
Organism: Nostoc sp. PCC 9305; assembly: GCF_963920915.1. NCBI lineage: Bacteria > Bacillati > Cyanobacteriota > Cyanophyceae > Nostocales > Nostocaceae > Nostoc > Nostoc sp. PCC 9305. The sequence goes on along the minus strand of NZ_CAWUDN010000027.1, from coordinate 69,640 downwards.
AGTTTATCTCAATAAATGGGCATGAATAAAATCAGCTATATCACGCAATGTAAAATTAATTAAGATTGTCTCTTAGTAAGAGTTTCAGCTTTGACTAGCAACCTTTAATTATTCATGCCCACTTAAGTTATGGAATTTGGAAAGTAGCGAGTTGGCTGATTAAATGGTCAAAATAGGGAGCAATTTGCTGCCGATCGGTTTGGCAGCGTTTCAAACTAGCAGCCTTGATGCTTTTTAAGCCTAAAACCATTGCATCCAATGGAACTTGTAACTCCTGATAGAGCAAGTTCATATAATGCAGTCCTGTGGGATTTGTATACTCAGTGTGGCCACCTGCTATGCCATAAGTAATACAGCGGAGAAAATGCCAAAAATCTCGCCAGCAAGCTTGGGCGCGTTCAGGTGGATAAAGACCGCCTCCAGGCTGGATAATTTCGGGATAAGTCGCCAAAACTTGTTCTCTAGATTCATCAACAATTTCGGCTGCGCGATCGCGTAACAATTGAGCAACAGGAATCAACTCAGAATTATCGGGTGACAAGGTTTTAATCTGCGATAAATCTTCATCGCTCAGGTAGCGAAAAGCATCATCCGCAGCTTGAAATATGGCAATCGCTGCTTTTGGATGGGACTGTTCCCACTCGGCAAAGCTGACAATTCTAGCTTTAGAGATTAATTCTTTAACGGTTTCGCTTAATTGAGTCATTTATTTAGGGGATAGGGCATGGGGCATTGGGTGGGGGAGCAGGGGAGCAGGGGAGCAGGGGAGAGTTATTCTACAAGTTCTTTCCCCTCTGCCCCTCTGCCTCTTCTGCCCAATGCCCTTAGATTCAATCTTCTTAGAATGCGATCGCCATTTAGTGACATCTGTAAAATAAAGTAAAGAATAGCTGTACCAAATGCACTTATGGAAATCCATAAAATCCAAGCAGAACTAAAGAACCCAGATTTTCACTATCGTTTGAAGGCGATCGCTGCCCTCAATGATTATGAATCAGAAGTTGCAGTTCCTCTGCTCACCAGTAAACTTCATGACTCAGAATTTTTGGTGCGTTCTTTTGTGGCCAGGGGTTTGGGTAATCAACAATCAGCGGAATCTTTTGCAGCTTTGATGCAAATTATGAAATTTGATGATACCCCCAACGTGCGGGCGGAGGCGGCAAATTCTTTATCGCTATTTGGTAGAGTCGCAGTTTCTCATCTAGTTTTGGCATATTATCAGGATGACCACTGGCTAGTTAGACGGAGCATTTTGGCTGCGATCGCTGAAATGGATTGCCCTGAAGAACTATTTGATATCTGCATTCAGGGTTTAAAAGATGAAGATTTCACTGTTCGGGAATCTTCTGTTGATGCACTTGGCTTACTAGCTAATTCTAGTCAACATGCTGCGGCATTATCCCAAATACTAACGTTGGTGAATAATGAATCTTGGCGGATGCGCGTGCGAGTTAGCTATGCTCTCAAACGATTTGATGAGCCGGAAGCCAAAGCAGCCCTGAACCAACTCAGACAGGATGAGGATCACCGAGTTGTTGGAGCTGCTTTAGAAGACCTGTTGCCACAATAGCCGCGTGGGTTTGTCCGCAATGCAATATTGTGAGAAAACTTATTAAATAAGTAGTAAATTTTTTATTTTACCTTAAATTTGACCAAAATATCCGGTTACTCTGCCAAAATCTGGAATAAAAGATCAACTTTTTCTAGATGAGGAGGCATTTGTGACTGATATACAAGCTGGTCAAATGACTTGGCGACTACCAGGTTCCTCAGAATGTGCCTTACATTTGCGGCATCATGCTTCGGAACCTTGGCGATCGTATAAAGAATTTCCCCAATATTTTCTACCAGATCCGCCCGGTTTTTCCGAAGGATACGCGACATTTTTAGCGCTTCTAAAAAAGAACTGGCAATCATTATGAAAAGTGCTGAGTTAAAAGTAGACCTCTTGCAAAAATATATTTTTGCACTCTTAGGGAAAAGGGAAAAGGTTAAAGGGAAAGGATTTTGAGTTTTTTTCCCCTTTTCCCCTTCCCCTTTACCCCGACTTTTGCAAGAAGTCTATTGATGAGTGCCTATAAATTACTTTTTAATTCCTACTCATAACTCAGCACGGGCTAAACGCCCCGCTACCGCTAACGTTACTCAGCACTGTCTTGGTCAAGCACTCAAACTTTCACGAGTTGTTGTGCGGGTATAGGCGTTCCAAACATCGAGTTCTGAATGTGGACGACTGGAAAGCATAGCTTTAGTTGCTCCTGTGAGTCCTTGAGCAAGAGTAAAATCTGCCCCAGCAATACTTTGAAGATGCTCCATCTCTGCATCACTGAGATCGGTTGCTCGCAGGTCTGTATCCCGCAAATCGGCTCCTGTCAATCGAGCATTCCGTAAGCAAGCCCCTGTCAAATAAGCTTTTGTCAGATCGGCACCACTCAAAGAAGCACCTTGCAAATTGGCTCCTGTCAAGTCAGCGCCACTCAGGTAGGCTCCACGCAGATTAGCACCTTGTAAGTCTGCATTTCGTAAAGAAGCTGTATTCAAAAAAGCACCATTGAGATTAGCACCCGGCCCTACCGCTCCCGAAGCTTTGTAGTTATATTCTTCGGGCCATTTCGTTTGTGAATCATAACGCGCTACTTGGAGTTTGGCTCCCTCCAAATTTGCACCACTCAGATTTGCTTGTTGGAGATCGGCACGGTTTAAATAGGCTCCCTGCAAATTAGCCCCACTCAAATCGGCTCCTTTCAGATTAGCGCCTCGCAAATCTGCCCCACTCAAATCGACATTACTTAATACCACCTCACTGAGATCGGCTCCTAATAGCTTGGCTTTACTCAAGTTAGCTTGTCGGAAATCGACTTCCTTTAGATTGAATTGGTACAACTCTACCGAATCCACAGGGATTCCTTTTTTGAGGGCTGTTAAGATTTCTGGAGTTGGACTGGGGCCTTCGCTAGTAATAAGTTGAATTTCACTATTTGTCATCAGCTGATTAAAATATCACTTTTGGAGTTATTCTACACTTTAGCTAAATCGGGACTTCATCTCATCACTCAGTATTAATAACGCCAAAATTTGATAAAACGAGGTTTCAAAACAGATGCATATAATACCGCCTTTGACAATGATCGACTTCTTCCGTAAAAGTGAAGGTACGTGGTTTACGGAACGCGCCGTTCATCATTTTGACTCGGCGGCGGATGAGTCGGGGGAGTCAAATTTGATTATAAAAGTCATGGAAAAGGACGATCCGAAAGTCCAGGAAGTTTGTAAAGCCCAAGGGATAGATCCTAGTAAAGCAACAGGCGGTGCTAGCTTTGCATGGCAAGCTAACCTAGATACCAGGCTACCGAATGCCGATAATGCTGCGATTTTGGTTGATGTTCCCGACGAAACGAGGCGTTCTGGAAAACTGATTCGCAACCAAGGCTATGTTGAGAGTATTCCGGTTGTGAGCCGATATCGGTTTGCTGATGATGGAGTGCTGACGATTGATACTGACTATGACAACAATCAAGGTCAGGAACGTTGTTGGTTTGTTACGGATGATTTTCGTGTCAGAGTCAGTACAGTACGAATGATGAACGGAATCAACTTAATGACTTATTGTTCCGAGCGTCGCTGTGTTTCCCAAGAAGTCTTGGAGCAAATGATCGGTCACAACCATGCTAGGCGTTAGTGGGGAATAGGGGATAGGGGATAGGGAATAGGGGATAGGGGATAGGGGATAGGGGATAGGGGATAGGGAAACAAGAGAAGTACTTTACCAAATGACAAATGACCAATGACAAATGACCAATGCCCCATTAAGGAATGTTGCTTTGTTTCTCATAAATGAGACGTGCACGATCGCCATAACTTATTTTCATGCAAGGGTTAACAAATCATGCTCCATGTATAAGCCTTTCCTGGAATTTTTAGAAAAAGAGCTATTTCAGCGGTTTGATTTACAAAGTAGGGTCATTCCCCCTAGTTTGGAATTCAAAGTTAGCGATCGCGGCAGAAACCCAGCAACTATTCGCAGTTGGTGTCACCAATGTCAAGAGTTGCGGAAAATTCGCTATACCTACATTGATGCTGGGGAAAGCGCTCAAATTTTTAACAGCGTGATTTATCCCAGCCATCACTACGATTTACCTCTGTTAGGGATTGATTTTTTATCCTTTGGGAAAGTCAAAAACCTGATTGTGCTTGATTTTCAGCCTTTATTTCAGGATGAAGATTATCAAAAAAAATATATATTTCCGCTAAAATCTCTCCATGACAAATACCCGGATTTGGCGCAAAACTTAGAAATGAAGTTTTACGATGCCAACCAGTATTTTTCTAAATATCTATTGTTTGCCAAAACCGACCCGGAAACAGTGGCAACACGAGTCTTTGAAGCTTTTCAGGATTATTTAAACTTGTATTGGCAAATGTTAGCAGATGCCAAACCACTCCAAGACCCTGAAGATATTCAGCGGATTGTCAAAGCCCAAAAAGACTATGACCAATATAGTGCAGACCGCGATCCCGCATCTGGTTTGTTTAGCAGTTACTTTGGTCATGAATGGGCAGAACGCTTTCTCCATGAATTCTTATTTGAAGATGCTGTTCCTCTAGCAGTCGGTGCGGGCAAAAGATAATTGGCATTGGGCATTGGGCATTGGGGATTATTAATTTTGAATTCGGAGCGAAGCAACGTGACGCTTTATCAACCATTTCTCGATTATGCGATCGCCTATATGCGATCGCGTTTGGATTTACAGCCCTATCCTATCCCCACTGGATTTGAGTCCAAGAGTGCTGTTGTGGGTAAGGGAAAGAATCAGGAAGAAGTTGTCACTACTAGTTATGCTTTTCAAACTTCAAAATTGCGGCAAATTCGGGCAGCTCACGTACAGGGTGGCGATTCGCTGCAAGTGCTGAATTTTGTGATTTTCCCCCGCCTCAACTACGATTTACCCTTTTTTGGGGCAGATTTGGTAACATTGCCAGGAGGACATCTAATTGCTTTAGATATGCAGCCCCTATTTCGGGATGATTCAGCATATCAGGCGAAATATACTGAACCAATTTTGCCCATTTTCCATGCCCACCAGCAACATTTGTCTTGGGGAGGAGATTTTCCCGAAGAAGCACAGCCTTTTTTCTCTCCCGCTTTTCTTTGGACTCGTCCTCAAGAAACGTCTGTAGTAGAGACTCAGGTGTTTGCCGCTTTTAAAGACTATTTGAAAGCTTATCTCGATTTCGTAGAGCAGGCAGAACCTGTAACAGATTCCCAAAATTTAGTAGCCATTGAACAAGCCCAACTGCGATACTTACGATATAGGGCTGAAAAAGACCCAGCGCGAGGGATGTTTAAACGCTTCTATGGTGCCGAATGGACTGAAGAGTATATCCACGGCTTTTTATTTGACCTAGAGAGAAAATTAACAGCTATTAACTAGAGGCTCTTTGACCGCACTCAGTGCTGAGTACCTCGTTACTGAAGACTCATCCAAGTCACGTTAAACTAGGAAAATAATCTCAGTAATACCAATTCAAAAAATGTTTGCGACACGATCCGCTGATGCGCACCTTCCCCGATACCTCGGAAAGGGTTGCCGAGGGATCTTATCTATATGTTATGTGTTGCATTCTTTTTCAAATTGGTATTAGCTGTACTTAAACTAGTTTGTCTTCATAATGGTTTCCACCTTTCCCAATCCTTCTTCTGTCGATCTATCTCGCATCCGACTTTCGATCCGCTCATTGCAACCGCAATTAGTAGAGTGGCGGCGGCGATTGCATCAACAACCAGAGTTGGGTTTTCAAGAAAAACTGACTGCTGAGTTTGTATCACAAAAGCTACAAGAATGGGGAATTGAACATCAAACTGGCATTGCCCACACTGGCATTGTGGCCACCATCAAAGGTAAAGGGGAAGTTTCAGAAACAATCCAAAATCCAAAAGTTTTAGCGATTCGTGCGGATATGGATGCTTTGCCAATCCAAGAACTCAACGAAGTGCCGTACAAATCGCAGCATGATGGAGTGATGCACGCTTGTGGACATGATGGACATACAGCGATCGCTTTAGGTACAGCTTATTATCTCCACCAGCATCGCCAAGACTTCTCTGGTGTTGTAAAAATTATCTTTCAGCCAGCGGAAGAATCACCAGGAGGCGCAAAGCCGATGATTGAAGCTGGAGTCCTGAAAAATCCTGATGTTGACGCAATTATTGGTTTGCACTTGTGGAATAATTTGCCTTTAGGAACAGTGGGTGTGCGCGCTGGCGCATTGATGGCAGCAGTGGAGTGCTTTAACTGCACAATTTTGGGTAAAGGTGGACACGGCGCACTACCCCATCAAACTGTTGACTCGGTTGTTGTTGCTGCCCAAATCGTCAATGCTTTGCAAACCATTGTCGCTCGAAATGTTAATCCCATTGATTCAGCAGTAGTGACAGTGGGAGAACTTCACGCTGGAACCAAACGCAATGTGATTGCTGATACAGCGAGAATGAGTGCTACTGTCAGGTATTTTAATCCTAGTTTGAAAGGCTTTTTTAACCAGCGTGTCGAGCAAATTATCGCTGGAATTTGTCAGAGTCATGGTGCAAATTATGACTTAGAATATTGGTCACTTTATCCACCAGTAATTAATGATATTAAAATAGCAGAACTAGTACGATCCGTAGCAGAAGAAGTGGTAGAAACTCCTGTGGGTATTGTGCCAGAATGCCAAACTATGGCTGCTGAAGATATGTCATTTTTCTTAGAAGAAGTTCCTGGTTGTTATTTCTTTCTCGGTTCTGCTAATCCCGCGAAAGACTTGGCATATCCCCATCATCATCCCCGGTTTGATTTTGACGAAACTGCCTTGGCAATGGGTGTGGAAATATTTATTAGATGCGTGGAAAAGTACTTTGTTTCATGTCATTAGTAATTTGTCTGTTGTAGTCACAAATGACATAGACACGCCAGCGGCTACTCTTCGAGTTCTCCGAAGGAGTACCCGCAGGGTAGTAGCGTGTCAAGACTAAATTTGTGCATTAGCAAACTCTTGTGGGATGGGCTTCTAGCCCGTCCTAATTGGCGGGCAAGATGCCCGCCCCACAAGAAAATTTATTGCAACATTTTAGCCTTGACACGCTAGTAGGACAATTGACCAAAGACGACCATAACAAAAATTTTCACAATCTCATTTAGGATTGCTATATCTTTAATTCGTGACTATCGGTTTCTGTTTATTGCTAACTTCTAAAGGCAGGAAAATCGTCATCACTTCCCCATAATGTGGACGCTGGCGCACAATTAGTTTGCCACCGATCGCCTGAAACAAATGCTTGGTTGCAGCGATATTCAAACTAATCGTACCTGTTTCTGGTTGGAACATCAGCAGTTGGCCTAGAGCCTTGCGAATTGGTGGTGTTGCAGGTATGGCGGCTTTATTTGAATCTTTGCACCGGAATTGTGGCGATAATTGTAACTTCAGTTGATCTCCAGCGGGAATAACTTGTACTTGAATATGGCTACCAGCAGGTAAGCTGCGAGTAAAATTTTCCATCAAACCAGTGAGAACCTGATCCAGCATGGTGGGATTGCTTACCACTGTCGGTAATTGCTGGGGTAAAATAACATTTAAAGTTAAGTTCCGCCGATGCGCTGCTTGTTCCCAACGGGGAATGCTCTGCTGCAACACTTGATCTAAAGACATCGGCGTGAGTTGAGTTTTTGACGATTTTGCTGAGGCGGTAGTTTCCAATTCTGCGGCCTTAAACAGCAATTCCATGCGATCAATTTGCTCGGTACACTCGTGATCGATAATTTTTAAGCGATTGATCGCGCTAGCATCTAAGTCTCGCCGCTTCAACAGCAGACGAGTCATGGTGCGAATAGTTGTTAAAGGTGTGCGGACTTCGTGAGCGAAAGCTTGGAGCAATTCTACATCAGGATTTGGGGAAGGTGGGGCTCCCTCTGGGGATAAGGGGTAATGGACATTGGGCATCCCTTCAGTTTCTCTCAGGGCAAGTGGGCATTGAGGATTGGAGAAAACTTTTCTCCCTTGCTCCCCTGCTCCTCTGCTCCCCTGCTCCCCTGCTTCTTCCCCAGCCCCTAGTAAAGAGTCTCTAGTCTCTTCTGGTTCTATTAATTCTTGAAGCAATAACTGACTAAAGTGAATCATCATGCGGTAGTCTGGTGCTACCGGAGAATACTGTTCTACTAATGCGTCCAAGCGGGCGAAAAATTCTGGATTAGCCAGCATTACCCGTGCCCCTAGCGATCGCCAAGCCTGCTGCACTATCTCTGGCTCAAAAGAAAATGAAAAGGTTTTTTTACCGTTTTTGTGGGTTGCTAAAACCAGCACTAATCTAAATTTATCTGTAAAAACTAAGCAAAACTGTTCTGCCCCCAGAGGATCGGCAGGTAGTAAAGGAAGTACTGATTCATGGGGAGCAATGTCTTCATTGACAGACACAATCGCACCTGGCATCTGAAACGGCATCAGCGCCAAAGGGTTAAATGGTTTTGCTGTAAAAGTTACTGTTTGTAGACTTTGAGTCAATTTTGGTTGACTAAACAAGGGTGCTGGTGCAGCTAAAACTAATCCTTGGGTTGTGTCAACTGAAGGGTCTGCTAAAGTATTTAATAGCAAATGTTCTGTCGCTGCGAGGCTGATACGCCACTGCTGCTCTGCTTTAGCAGGTGAACATTCTGCCACACTTGATTGATTTTCAGCCAAGATTTCGCTCAGGCTTGGCAATATCCATTGGTACACAGGCTTTCACCCCTTAATTCAAGAGCGACTAACAGCGTCTAGGTTAGACATTTCACTACTATCTAAGAGGTTATAGCTATTTGTATACTGATGACAGTGGTAGAACCGAACAATTCAGGGGCAATTCCCCTCTAACTGCGATGTCTACGACGGTTACTGAGCTGCTACGCCTACGCACTTAGGGGCTGAAAAAGATTCGCCTTTACCCTGTTATCGATATATGGCGATCGCCAACTAATAATTGTGCTGGTTTCCCTACTCGAATTGGGATTGTAATTATAAACTCTGCACCTTGTCCCGGTGATGAAATACATTGCAAAGATCCACCATGCTTGTCAGTAATTATCTGATAGCTAATCGATAAGCCCATACCAGCACCCTTGCCAACTGGTTTCGTGGTGAAAAAAGGGTCAAATAAACGCGATTGGATTTTTTCTGGAATTCCTACCCCATTATCAGCAATCCGAATAATTACATTTTCATTTACCTGTTCAGAAGAAATGCGAATCATGGGATTTGGACAAAGTTCTTTTTGGAAACAATCCTCTAAGGCATCGATTGCATTTGTCAAGAGGTTCATAAATACCTGATTCATTTGCCCTGCAAAACACTGAATTTGAGGTATTTCACCATATTCTTTAATCACTTTAATTTCAGGGCGATTATTTTGTAGCTTCAGACGGTGTTGCAAAATTAACAGAGTACTGTCGATTCCTTCATGGAGATTGGCCATTTTAAACTCAGCTTCATCCAAACGAGAGAAAATTCGGAGACTGAGAACAATTTCCCGAATGCGTTTAGCCCCCATCTTCATTGAGGTTAACATTTTAGGCAAATCTTCTGTTAGGTACTCAATATCCGCTTCTTCATTAGCATTTTTAATTTCTGGCTCTGGGTTGGGATAATGATTTTGATAAAGCTTAATTAACAGCAGCAACTGTTGAGTGTAATCATCAGTGTGTTGCAGATTGCCGTAGATAAAATTAACTGGATTGTTGATTTCATGGGCAACTCCTGCTACTAGTTGACCCAGACTCGACATTTTTTCTGATTGAATTAATTGGATTTGGGTTTTTTTCAGGTCTTTCAGAACTTGCTGAAGTTCTGCTTCTGCCTGTAGGCGCTCGCTAATTTCGTCTCGTAATTGTTCGTTAGCATTGACCAACTCATCTCTAGAATATTGGAGATCGTCTGCCATTTTGTTGAACGAGCTAGCTAACTCGCCAATCTCATCCTGGGAGCGAATATTAACTCTGGTATCCAGTTTACCTTCAGCCAGATTCATCACAGCTTGCTGGAGTTGCCTAATCGGTTTTGAGATGCTTCTGGAGAGCAGATAACCTACTGCTAATGCAAAGATGCCACATCCCAAACTAATAACCGATGTGACAACAATATTTTTATGGGCTGTCGCTAGCGCTGCTTTATAAAGTGGTGTATATTCCAAAATTACTGCACCCATTGTTTCACCGTTGCTAGTCTTAAAAGCAACAGCAATCAATTGAATTCCATTTGGGTATTCAGAACTTGACTCAATATAGGTTCTGGGTATGCCATCTTGAATAGTTTTACCAACTTCATTATTGCGATCGTGGTCTAATCGCGTACCGATATCTTCCGTAACTACATCTGCCAGAATGATTTTATTACGGTCTACAATCTCCAGATCGCGCTGACGTTGCTTGTGTAGCGATTGAACATGCTCTTGCAGATGAGCTAGCATCCGATCTTGCGATCGCATTTTGTGGTTTTTAAGCTCATGACTGACAAGATATCCCAGTAGTCCAGCAACTTCTTCGGCCTCTTGTTGAGCAAGATACTTAGCTATCTTCAATTGTTGATTAGCACTAATCGCACCAATAATTCCTGAGACAGTAGCCATTCCTAGAATACCTAAAATTAATTTTTGACTAATTTTCATTCCTTGCTCAAAACCTCAAGTGCTGGCTCTTGTGCTAATTCAGTTTTAGGGAGTTTGCCCTTTTCCTAAAATTCCCACTTATCAACCTGAAAGCTACAGAGTCAACAGCCATTAGCCAAATCTTTAATCTGGTTCTTTTTGGAACTCCGTTTTGGGCAAACTATGCTTGCAACACAAAATCTGATGCTGTGAGAGTTGGCGCACCAGTTAAAGTTGCAAATAAACCACCACTGCCAAAACCAGCCGCGCTGCCATTTTGGTTGTAGAATAACTGCCCAATCACGGGATCGTTGGCTGCCACACCGGCATTACTTGACCCGAGAATCAGGTCATCGAAGCCGTCGGCGTTGTTGTTGATTCTCCTTCGTTGCGTTGTTTGTCGACTGTAAAAACATGAAATTTCACATCTCTCATCCCATCGTTACCATCCGTCGAATTTCATCACTCTTAAAGCCGATCGCCATTGGACGACGCACCCCTGGTAGCGCCACCACGTCGTATAATTCCAGTACCACTCCCTCCATTCGTAGGGAATGCACAATATCACCGCTTTTCAGGTCAATTACCAGTAGCCCACAGCGAGGTTCAGCATTTTTTTGAAATAATTTTTCGTCTAGAGGCAAACCACTAAAAGTCTTATTATGCCTGGGCTGAGAAACTCCAACGATCGCAAAGTCGCCATGAAATGCACAACCACGCATATATCCTGGACAAAATGCCACAGGTTCAAAGCTGCCCCGTTTCAAGTCTAGGTAGCCAAAATCTCCTGTTCCAGAGTTAAGTAACCACAACTTGTCTTTATACCACCGAGGGGAATGGGGCATGGAAAGTCCTCTGATGAGTATCTCGTTACTTTCCACATCAATGACGCAACCACCATCAGCTCGCTTGTCCCGCCATCCTTCTGCCACATCCGACTGACTCACAGCAGTGACATATCTAGGTTGACCATCTCGTATTGCTAACCCGTTGAGATGACACCTGTCTTCTGCTGCCAATTTACTAATAAACGGCGGTTGCCACAGGGGAATGAAACTGTGGGTTTGACTAACTTTGGCTAAACAGCTAAATAAAGTATTGACAAATATTAGGTGCTGTGGATCATGATTTGCTTGAGAATTACTCAGGGCGATATCATGGATGTCTAAGTCTCCAGTCACATAACTCATCTGGGGCAAATAGACAGCATCATAGTTGTTGTGAACTTGTCCTGGTTGTAAGATGTTTTCAAAACGCCACAGTTGATATAGCGAACTCATATATAAGCTACTATCTTGGGCATACAAACCCATGCAACGCTCAAAGGTGCGCTCAAATACAGATAGTTGGCCGCTAGATTGTAAGCCGATGAAAAATAATTTACCTGCTTGATAGGTGGTAAACGCCAGACTCAGATTTTGCTCGAATAGCCACGAAGTAAACTGGCGAGAAGTATTCAACTCCAAGGAAGCAGTTACAGGATTTTGATTCATTTTTTTTCCCAGCGAGGAAGTTCATAATTCTTTGCTAATGCTTTCTACGAGACGCTGCGTTATCTGCCTCCTGCCTGCTGAATTTTCTTATTAACAATTTATTAACAATACTGTTGGCTCCTCTTTCCTTGTTGCCTCTTGTATTATCACTGAAGTAAAGTCAAGTGAACTATAGACTATCTCAAGGGCACTTTATGACTTCTTTTGATTCAGCTAAAGATTTGGCACTAGTTGCTGGTGCTACAGGTGGAGTCGGGCAATTAGTGGTAGGTAAGTTACTCGAAAAGGGTTTAAAAGTTCGCGTTCTGACACGCAATGCCGCAAAAGCTGAAGAAATGTTTAACCAAAAAGTGGAAATTGTCGTTGGCGATATCCGCCAGCCAGCTACACTGCCAGCTGCAATGCCAGGTGTTACCCACATCATCAATTGTACTGGAACTACTGCCTTTCCCTCTGCGCGATGGGAGTTTGACCAATCCCCGAACTTGATTGAATGGGGAATTATTTTCCTTAATCCCAAATCTAGTGAAGCAAAAGCAAAAAATAGTCCGGCAAAAATCGATGCTGAAGGTGTCAGCAATCTAGTAGCAGCAGCACCTCAGAATTTGAAGCGATTCGTTTTCGTCTCTTCTTGTGGAATTCTCCGTAAAAATCAGTTTCCTTTTAGTATTCTTAATGGTTTTGGCGTGTTAGATGCCAAACAAAAAGGCGAAGAGTCCATTATTAATTCAGGATTACCCTACACCATTATCCGCCCAGGACGACTCATTGACGGGCCCTATACCTCATACGACCTCAACACCCTCCTTAAAGCAAAAACTGGGGGTAAATACGGTGTAGTCATAGGCACTGGTGATACACTTTCGGGTGATGCCAGCCGGATTGATGTCGCAAACGCTTGTGTAGAATGCCTTTTTCAGCCAAGTAGTTCTAGGAAAATTTTTGAAATAGTCAACCAAGGACAAAGACCACCTGTGATTGACTGGGAAACTCTTTTTTCTGGGATTGAGTAACTACTGAGTGCTGAGTTATTATTTTCTCCCCATACCTCATGCCCCATGCCCAATCCTCACTGCTTCTGTAGTTTATTGCCTTAAAAGACGGCAAACACCACTCGGACGTTACGGTTCACCCTAATTACTGAAAGTATTAATTCTTCTACATTAGACAGAGTGAAGACAAATTAATCCATGAACCAACTAAAAACACAATTTAGTTAGTTTAACCGTCCCAAGCAAGGTTCGGGAAACCACCCTTCATGGACTGGCTACCACTAAGCTTCAGTATATATATCAGCATAGTCTGGAGTTTTAACCCCAGGAAAGCCAAATCAAAGGTATTCATGCTGAACTGGCTGATTTATTGACCCTGTTGGTTCAAAATTTAGTGCTTTATATTCTCATTCATTCATTTGTAGTTATACGGAGCCAGCACCTAAAATGGCAAAAGTAGTTGGAATTGACTTAGGAACAACGAACTCCTGCGTGGCAGTGATGGAAGGTGGTAAACCCACAGTAATTGCTAATGCTGAAGGTTTTCGGACAACGCCATCAGTAGTCGCATTTGCGAAAAATGGCGACAACTTGGTTGGCCAAATCGCCAAACGCCAAGCGGTGATGAACCCCGAAAATACGTTTTACTCAGTCAAACGCTTTATCGGTCGCCGCTACGATGAAGTTAGTAACGAAGCTACGGAAGTTTCTTACAAAGTTCTCAGCAGCAACGGCAATGTCAAATTAGATTGTCCAATCGCTGGTAAACCGTTTGCTCCTGAAGAAATTTCTGCAAAAGTTCTTCGCAAACTAGTTGAAGATGCCAGCAAATACCTGGGTGAAACCGTAACCCAAGCTGTAATCACCGTTCCTGCATACTTCAACGACTCTCAACGCCAAGCAACAAAAGACGCTGGCAAAATTGCCGGGATTGAAGTTCTGCGGATTATCAACGAGCCTACCGCTGCTTCTCTGGCTTATGGATTTGACAAGAAGAGTAACGAAACCATCCTAGTATTTGACCTTGGTGGTGGTACTTTCGACGTATCCGTGCTGGAAGTAGGAGACGGAGTTTTTGAAGTACTAGCCACATCTGGTGATACCCACCTTGGTGGTGACGACTTTGACAAAAAAATAGTTGACTTCTTAGCTGAGAAGTTCAAGAAAGCCGAAGGTATTGACCTGCGGAAAGACAAACAAGCTTTACAACGTCTGACGGAAGCCGCAGAAAAAGCCAAAATTGAGCTTTCTAGCGTTACCCAAGCAGAAATTAACCTACCATTTATCACCGCAACTCAGGATGGGCCGAAGCACCTGGATACAACCCTGACTCGCGCTCAGTTTGAAGAACTTTGCTCTGACTTAATCGACCGTTGCCGTATTCCTGTGGAAAACGCCCTCCGAGATGCCAAGTTAACCAAAGGCGATATTGACGAAGTAGTGTTAGTTGGTGGTTCTACGCGGATTCCCGCAGTTCACCAGATTGTGAAGCAGGTATTGGGTAAAGACCCCAACCAAAGCGTTAACCCTGATGAAGTCGTAGCAGTTGGTGCTGCCATTCAAGCCGGCGTACTGGCTGGGGATGTAACTGGTATCTTGCTGTTAGATGTGACACCTCTATCTTTGGGTGTGGAAACATTGGGCGGCGTGATGACCAAAATTATCCCCCGCAACACCACAATTCCTACCAAGAAATCGGAAGTCTTCTCCACCGCTGTAGATGGACAAACTAACGTAGAAATTCACGTTCTCCAAGGTGAACGCGAATTCTCTAACGATAACAAGAGCTTGGGAACCTTCCGCCTCGATGGTATTCCTCCTGCACCACGCGGCGTCCCTCAAATTGAAGTGGTTTTCGACATTGACGCTAACGGTATCCTTAACGTCACCGCTAAGGACAAAGGTACTGGTAAAGAACAGTCCATCAGCATAACCGGCGCTTCCACCCTGGATAAAAATGACGTTGACCGGATGGTAAGAGAAGCTGAACAGAACGCTTCATCTGATAAAGAGCGGCGTGAAAAGATTGAACGCAAGAACCAAGCCGACTCCTTGGCATACCAAGCTGAAAAGCAGTTACAAGAATTGGGCGATAAAGTTCCCGATGCTGACAAGACTAAAGTCGAAGGTTTAGTGAAAGAAGTGCGGGAAGCAGTTGCTAAAGAAGATGATGAGCAAATCAAGAAGCTCACCCCAGAATTGCAACAAGCGTTATTCGCTGTTGGTAGCAACATCTATCAACAAGCTGGTGCTAGTGCTAGTGCCGGTGCTGGTGCTACATCTGGTGGTGAACCTCAAGATAGTAGCAGTTCCTCTAGTTCTAGTAACGGCGACGATGTAATTGACGCTGATTTTACAGAGAGCAAATAATTCCTCTACTTCTTTTGGGAAGATTGTTTTGTTCGACCTCATATTACCCACTCAGGCAAGTGCCTGAGTGGGGATTTTTTTTAGGAGTTAGGAGTTAGGAGTTTGGAGTTTGGAGTTTGGAGTTAGAGTAGAACTAATATTGGTAACTCTTGATCTTAATTCTTAACTTTATTCCTAACTCCTCACTCTCAACTCCTAACTCTCTTATGCCACCTTGGGATTATAAAATATCCTAACTTCCCAACATCTGCAAGTTATGTAAAGTGGCATAAAGCCCTCCTTGTTGCAGTAGTTGCTCGTGACTTCCCTGTTCGATTAATTCGCCACGCTTGAGAACAAAAATTCGGTCTACATTGCGAATTGTAGACAAGCGGTGAGCGATAATAATGGCGGTACGTCTGAGCAAAAGCTGGTTTAATGCCTCTTGAACTGAAGCTTCTGTGCCAACATCTAAACTAGCGGTAGCCTCATCTAGTACCAAAATTTGCGGATTGCGAATGGCAGCCCGCGCAAAGGCTAAAAGTTGCTTTTGACCACTAGAAATATTTGTGCCCCGTTCTCGAAGTTGAGTATCATAACCTTGGGGTAATTCTTCTATAAACTGGGCAATGTTGGTTTCTTCGGCTGCTTGTTGAATCTGTTCAATGGTGTAGCCATCTCCTAAAGAAATGTTGCTTTTAACATCGCCAGCAAACAAAAAGCCTTCTTGTAAAATTACTGCCATGTAACGCCGCAGTTCTGCTTGTGGTACTTCCCGAATATCAACGCCATCTATGAGAATGCGTCCTTGGGTGGGTTCGTAGAGGCGGCACAAAAGACGAATAATGGAAGTTTTACCCGCACCGGTGGGGCCGACTAATGCAATTTTTTCACCAGGATGAATGGTGAAATCTAAGTCTTTAATTACGTAATCATCATTTTTGTAAGCAAACCAGACGCGATCGAAGCGAATCTCTCCCAGTTCTGGGGGAGAAGTGAGGTCTGGGGATTCTAGATTTGCCAGGATTTCGTCTATGTAGCCAAATTTCGCATCAAATATTGAGAAGCGGACATTGGCGCGATCGCGAATTTCTATCGGTTCATCTAATATATCGCCTACGCGTTCAATGGCAGTGAAACCAGCTTGAATTACTGTAAATTTTTCCGCAAAAGCCCTTAAAGGGTCAAATAATCGCTGGGCATATAATATAAATGTCGATAAAGTCCCAAAAGTCAAGTTTTTTTCCAACAGCAACCAACCACCCACACACAAAACACCTGCGATCGCAATCAGTCCAATCCATTCTAAGGTTGCTGAAACAAATGAATCATAAAAGATGGTTTTATCCATTTGCTGAGTGTAGTGGCTGTTCGTAGCACGAAATAATTCGGCATTAAATTTTTCTCTACGAAACAACTGCACGACGTTAATACCAAGCACATTTTCTTGTAGCTGTGAATTCAGGATCGAAAGTTCTTCTCGCCCTTTGTAATTGGCTTTGCGGTACTGTTTTTGAATGGAAACAATTACCCAGCTAGTGGGTAACAGCATCAATACCAGCAAGCAAGAAAGTTGCCACTGGATGGAAAACATTAAACCCAAAGTCACCAGCATTAAAAACAAATCGGATATGATGCCAACTGCTCCAGTCGAAAAGACATCGCCTAACACTTCTACATCACTGGTGATTCTGGTAATTAATTTACCTACGGGTGTGCGGTCAAAAAAGCGCACTGCTAGAGATGTTACATGCTGAAATAAGTCTTGGCGAATTGCTGCGGTGATTTGTTGCCCTAGCTTTTGGACTATATAACCTTGAAAACCTGTCAACAGCAATTGGATGGCGATCGCAATTACCAGTAATCCCTCTAGGATATTCAGCCCTTGTGAGAAGGGACGATTCCTGAAAAATTCGTAAGTGCTTGGTTCGTTACGAATCAGGGAGATTACTTGGCCAATCAAGAAAGGTTGTACGGCATTAGCTAGTGCGATCGGTACGAGTAGGCACATCGACAGCGCCAGTAGCCGTCCGTTACGACGGGCATAGGGCACCAAACGCAAAAATAACCGCCAGTCATTCTCACGCCGACGATCTGGTGTATAAGATTTTTTCAGAGATTGGTAGATGCTCATAGTAAGAGCATTATATTAATGTTTGGAAAAAAACACGCTTGTTTAAAGTAGCGTTTATTTTTCTACTCTGATACCATGCCTGAGATAGAGACTGCAAGACTACTACTAAGACCCGATATTCCTCAAGATTTGGATGATTCCCTTTACATTTTGCAATCTTAAAACTATCAGTCCCCTACCCAGAAATGTTGCTACTGTTTAATTTGATTTGGCGGTTCAAAACGATTCACAACCGCAGCCTACAGAATCATTGGCGAACTAACTGCTAAACACAAGGACTTTCCAGGGGTGGAAGTCTTCAGTATGCGCTGACTGGGTTACAGCACAAAGGCTTGATTTATAATGCCGAGTCAGGTTATCAACTGGCATTGCCTTTACTGGCCTTGTGGTTGCGGCTACGGTTGAGTTGAAAATAGCGATGTAACAACAAGATTCCCGACTTTTGAAATAAATCGCGAATCTGAGGGCGCACTGCTATGCGTCCCTACAGTATTTGTATTAATTGCTTCATAAATATTCCTGTAAGTATGAAAAAATAGCATACTTGTCTGTTTAAGTCTTATATCTAAAGATAGAAGATCGAGGTTAAAATTTGGGAAACCTAAGAGGGGTTCATTCCCAAGAGATGTTCTACCTACTTATCGCAGAATGCAACTGAGGTCAGATGACGCAACCTTTAAATCAAGTCAAAGAATGGGAACAACGTCGTGACGAAGCAAACCGCTACTACCAACGAGGGAAATTTCAAGAGTCTCTCGATCTTGCAACCAAAAATTTACACTTGGCTAGAGCAATTCCAGACCGAGCCAGAGAAGGTTATACATTAAACGACCTCGGTTTAGCTCACCTCAGTTGCTGGCAACCTCAAAGAGCATTAGAGCGCTTTCATCAGGCGCTTTCGGTTGCTATTGAAATTGGCAACACGCCAGCAGAGGCCACTGCACTTAGCAATCTGGGTTCTACCTACAGCCGTCTTGGACGCTTTTCGCAAGCGTTGGAATATTTTGACAAAGCACTGCCAATCTTTAGGCGATCGCAAGATACTCAAAGTGAAGTTTCTACTCTTAATGATGTCGCACTAATTTATACGCGGTTAGGAGAACCAAAACGGGCACTGTTGCTACAGCACCAAATTTTGAGGATGCGGCGATTATTAGGTGACTTTTCTGGTGAAGCAACAACGCTCAATGGTATTGGATTTGCCTACAATGTCTTAGGTAAGTTTGAGCAAGCGCTAGAATTTTTTCAAGCAGCACTGCCAATTCAACGAGCTGTCAAGAATTTGCTTGGAGAAGCAACCACCTTGAACAATATTGCTTCTGTATATCATGATTTAGGACAACCGAAACAAGCGCTGTTGCTCTACTATCAAGTTCTTTTGACACGTCGAGCAATTAGCGATCGCTCTGGTGAGGCAACAACCCTTCACAACATTGGTTTTACCTACAGCACCCTGGCAGAGCATCGCCAAGCAATGAAGTTCTACAAGCAAGCTATTGTGATTTATCAAGAACTCGGCGATAACCTCGGAGAAATTTCAACTTTGCTAAATATGGGAAGCGTTTACGCCACCACGAAACGCAAAAAAATGGCGCGCTCGTGCTATCAAAACGCCCAAGAGTTAGCAGAGCAAATTGAATATCAGCCACTTTTAGAAAAAGTACAGCAGTTCATAGATTCACTGTAGCGTCCAGTTCCCCTTCTCCCAATATGGGAGAAGGGGTTAGGGGATGAGGGCAACCCTATTAGTGAAATTAAATATGCGTTACGCAGAACCCTTGTAGAGACGTAGCACTTGCTACGTCTCTAGATTCTTTTTTACCCTAGCTACAATACCAAAGTTGTAGCTGGAAGAAAGACATCTATGAAAGCTTACGAGATTCAAAACAACTCTGGGATTGATGCCCTGGCATTAGTTGATCGCCCTGAACCAAAACCCGCAGCTGGACAAGTTCTGATTCAAGTGAAGGCAACATCCTTAAATTATCGGGATCTGCTTGTGATTGAAGGAGCTTACGGTGCTGGACAGAAATATCCGTTAATTCCCATGTCTGACGGTGCAGGAGAAGTTGTGGCGGTGGGGGAAGGCGTAACACGGTTGAAAATAGGCGATCGCGTCGCTGGTATTTTCTTCCAAGACTGGATTTATGGCTCTTTAAGCAAAGAGAAAATGAAATCCGATCTTGGAGGCGGTATCGATGGAATGCTAGCTGAGTATGTCTTATTACACCAAGATGGGTTAATAATATTACCTGACTACCTATCTTACATTGAAGGTGCAACTTTACCATGTGCAGCAGTCACAGCTTGGCACGCACTTGTAACAAAAGGTAATATTGGTGCAGGTGATAGTGTTTTATTACTCGGTACTGGAGGAGTTTCAATTTTTGCTCTCCAGTTTGCTAAGATACATGGTGCTAGAGCGATTATTACTTCTAGTAGTGATGAGAAATTGGCACGAGCTAAACAGCTTGGTGCTGATGAGACAATCAACTACAAAGCAACACCAGATTGGGAAAAGCAAGTTTATCAATTAACCAATCGCACAGGTGTAGATCATGTAGTTGAGGTAGGCGGTGCAGGTACTCTGCCAAAATCGCTACAAGCAGTCCGCATTGGGGGACGTATTAGTTTGATTGGCGTATTGTCAGGTAGAGGAAATGAAATTGACCCCATGCCAATACTTTTTAAGAGTTTAACAGTTCAGGGAATTTATGTTGGCAGTCGGGAAATGTTTGAGGCGATGAATCAGGCGATGCAACAGCATCAAATCAAACCGATTATCGATCGAGTTTTCCCCTTCAATGAAGCACGAGAGGCTTATCATTACCTCAAAAGTGCGGCTCACTTCGGTAAAGTCGTAATTCGTAATTCGTAATTCGTAATTCGTAATTCGTAATTTTAAAGAGTTTAATTTTATGTTTCAAGTGGGGTTTGAATTCCCACTTGAAACATAGTAGGACTTACGCAAAATATCTCTCAAACTCTGATTTCTCCGTGTCCTCTGCGCCTCTGTGGTTCGTTATCCCGTAACTCGTGCGTAAGTCCTACATAGTTATGAATTACATTTAAACAGCAGCAAGAGTAGGCGCAGCGAATTTAGCATATCGCTCAATGTAGAATTCTTTAGAGTGAGCGATCGCTTTCACAGATTCACGCTCTTTCAAAGCATGTTTCCACTGGCGTAGACGGGTAAATTGCTCTGGTATTCCAAAGCCGCGATACTGCTTTAGTGCAGCCCAGCGCTCAAACCAAGGAAAATAGGTAAAATCTACCAAACTGATGGATTCACCAAACCAGTAAGGGCCTTCTCCAGAGAGCTTTGCTAAACCTTCGTTTTCAATGAATTCCAGATGTTTATATAGTTCCTGTTTCGCTTCTTCTTGCTTTTCGGGATCTGAACTCCGCAGCAGGGTAGAAAAAGCGGGAACGAATCTGGTGTTAGCAAAATCGATCCAGATACGAGCCTGTGCCCTATCAATGGGGTTGCTGGGTAACAATGGTGGATTGGGAAATACCTCATCAAGATATTCGTTAATTACCGCTGACTCCCAAACTCGGTTATCGCCATGAGTTATTGCGGGCACTTTACCATAGGGGGAAACTTTGGTAAATCCTTCAGGCTTATTCTGCAAATCAATCTCAATCAAATCGAAGTCTATGCCTTTCTCTTGGAGTACCAAGCGGGTACGGTGAGCATAAGGACAAACAACTGCACTGTATACTTTAATATCAGCCATGTTTAAGTTCCTTGGTAAATAGGACTTGTTAATCGGCATTGGGAATTGAATTTTCATCCAAAATCCCAAATCTTAAATTGTTAGTGTCACAAAATCTTGTTGAAGCGAATGTAGCGTGAAAGATTCTCGACACTAACCAAACTTTGAAACTGGAGTTATACTCAAATAACCCAAAATTGTTGATGAGGATAGAAAGTAGGGAATAGGGATGAGCTATTTCTCCCCCTTGCCCCTCTGCTCCCCTGCCTTCCCCTACAGCCAAGGCACTTCTTCAGGTGCATAACGGAAGGCGCGGAAGACTGTATTTTGCTCTCCAAGAGTTACCGGCGACTTCTCGCCTGGAATATTCCGAGCTGCAAAGTGGGGATTGATGTATTCCCAAACAATCTCCCCTGTAACTGTCACCTCGAATATTCGGCCATAAGCACCTTCTGTAATCAAGGTATTGCCATTGGCCAAACGTTGCGCTCCTGATATATAAGAACTGAAGAAATTTTGGGGCGGATTGTCGGTGTATTCCCAAACGATTTCTTTGGTTTGACGGTTCACCTCAATCACACGCGAGAAATTGAGAGCAATGTTACGGCGATGTGCGCCATTGTCGAAAATCAAGATATTACCGTTAGCTAGTTCGTTTGGAAAGTGCTGCTGTGCTAGCACGTCATCGCCTAACGTCCAGATAATTTCGCCGGTTTTGCGATCGACAATGACAACTGTGGAGATATTACGAAAGCTCACTATAATGTTGCCATCAGCGAGTTCACCTACAGTATTCCCATGAGTCCATTCGTGTCGATGATCTTGGGGTGTAATCGTAAATATATCTGGATCAAGGTGTTCGTGAGCGTGCCAAGTCCAAACGATTTCACCTGCTGGAGTCACCTCATAAAGCACATCCGCATAGATATCACCATCTGCTTCTGTACCTGGTACGCCACCTTTAATGTGGGGAACTAAAGACTGAGGTATCTTTTCAATGGCGAGTATAATTGTGTTGCCATTGGCTAATCTGCGTCCATCATGATGATGATCTGGATGCTTATATTCCCAAATAATATTTCCCTTGGGATCTGCTTCTAAAACAACGCCACTTTTGAAGGCAGCCCATAAAGCAAAACGTAGGGGTTCTTTTGGTGGAGTTTTACCATTATAAAAAAGGTTGCCATTGGGCAAAAGATAACCGTATAAGCCTGGTGGATAAGGCAGATTCCATTGGTGTATTACTTCTCCTTCCAAGTTCAGAAGATAGACTTCACCTTGACCTGTCAAAGGTGTGAAAAGTGTGTATCCTTTAAATACTTTTTCGGGATTGTAAGCTCTTAAACCAGTACCCCGACGACGAATAGTATTCTGGTCAACTAATGTTGCTGTAAAAGTCATATTCTACCTACTAAATATCTAGTTTTGCATCTAAGAACTGGGAGAGAGTGCATCGCGCATCTCTACTTTTACCCTGATAATGAGAGCCAGAGGCTCTAGGGAGGCATTACCTGGAGCCTGGTAACGAGGCGAACTATTTTGAATTTTGAATTTTGAATTATTTATGGTGCTGGGTTTGGCGATTGAGCATGAACTATATCCAACTCTTCCAAAATGTCTTTGTCGAGAACTACATTCACACTTTCTAAATTTTCTTTAAGTTGTTCCAGTGTCGTAGCACCAATAATTGTGCTAGGCACAAACCAACGACTCCGCACAAATGCTAAGGCTAAATGCGCTGGACTTAGTTGATGGTGCTTGGCAATTTCTACATAAGCTGATACAGCTTGACTGACTTTCGGTTTCAGATAGCGCTGACCAAAATTTTCAAACAAACTGACTCTTGCTTTCTCTGGTTTACCGTTGAGATATTTGCCAGTCAAGAAGCCAAATGCTAAAGGACTATAAGCTAGTAACCCAATTTCTTCGTGATAAACTGCTTCTGCTAAGGCTCCGTCAAATACTCGATTCAGCAAGTTGTAAGCATTTTGAATCGAAACAACTTTGGGCAATCCTAATTGTTTAGCAGCGTTACTAAACTGGGCAACTCCCCAAGGAGTTTCATTACTCAAACCGATATAGCGAATTTTCCCAGCTTTAATTACATCGTCAAAAACTGCTAGCTGTTCAGGGATGAGAACCGTTTCTCCCACCTGGGTTGGATCGAACACTGTTTGCCCAAACCGTGGCACGTAGCGATCTGGCCAGTGGATTTGATACAGATCGATATAGTCTGTCTGTAATCTTTTTAAACTATCATCTACAGCTTGTTTGATATTATCACGATCGATTGCTTTGGCTCCTCCACGTACCCATTTAAAGCCTCGACCGGGGCCAGCAATTTTAGTAGCTATAATAACTCGATCTCTTTGTTGACGTTTTAACCATTCTCCAATGTAAGTTTCAGTTAATCCATAAGTTTCGGCACTTGTTGGGACAGGGTACATTTCTGCTGCATCAATAAAATTGACTCCTTGGGCAATAGAATAATCTAGTTGCTCATGGGCTTCTTCAATAGTATTTTGCTGTCCATAAGTCATAGTACCTAGACAAATTTCAGAAACTTTTAGGTCACTCTTGCCAAGTTGGTTATACTTCATGTTTCTGCGTTGTTATTCAGTCAATTTAACAGTGATATTTTTATTGAAGATTTTGCATTTTGTCAAGCGCATTATTATTTTTTAAGTAAATTAGCTTCAAACAATACTGGATTTGGCACTAAGCCAATATAAATTTTTCAGAGAAAATATACTTATACTACTGTAAATCGGTAGTCAAAACGTAGTTAGTGCATATAGCTGTCTATTATTGCACAGATGAACCAAATAAGTGAGTTAGTTTTGGGTAATCCAAATTTTAAATTTGTAGTATAAAACACTTGCTTTTATTGGATATTTGTGAAATGGACTGTTTTAGGCTGAGTATATAGTACAATGAATCGGTATACTTACCGTAGTATACTAAAAATCTTAAGATTATTCTAGAATGAAGTCTTAATAAATATTCATATTAATAGGGTTATTTCTAAGTACCTTTTTTTAAGGCAGTTAAAATATACCAAGATCGGTTGGGAGAGCTAAAAATATTTGGTAGCAATGAAAAAGATTTAGGTTTTAATGACTTGTATAATCAGGAATTTTTTGCTGCGATCGCTGACAACGATGCTCATATCTATAGCAATATGATTAGCGAATATAATTTCATTTAATTTATGCGATCGCAAATTTAATTAAGTTAATTTCCTTGGATATTTTTGCTACTATAAACAACTCATTTAGTGATATTATAAATATGAGTATAAAAACCTCAGTCTCTCACTAAAACTTTTTTAGGGAATACACCTTTTGACATTAAGGCTAGACTCTTGATTTTCTCCTTATGCCGTGAGTTGTCTGTTCTAGAGACGGCTACATTCAGGAGAATCCCAATGCCATTAGACACAAATACCCTTGATAAACCAGCAAATAAGCTGCTAGCAGCTTTGCCAGCCAGTGATTATGAACGCCTTGTCCCCCATCTAAAGCTAGTTCCGCTCTCAAATCGGCAAATACTTCACGAAGCAGGTGAACCGATCGCACAGGTATATTTTCCTAATAAAGCAGTGGTTTCTATAATCACCACTATGGAAGATGGCTCGACTGTAGAAGCTGGTTTAGTGAGCAATGAAGGTATGGTGGGTATCCCAGTAATTTTAGGAGACAACATCACAACCACAACAGCATTAGTGCAGGTTCCAGACAGTGCTATGCAGATGGATGCAAATATATTCAGAAGCGAGTTTAATCGGGGTACAGCCCTTCAAAGCCTGTTGCTGCGCTACGTGCAAGGTGTATACACTCAAATAGCACAAGGATCTGCCTGCAACCGTCTTCATAAGCTAGAGAGGCGGCTGGCTCGCTGGCTGCTAACAGTTTCCGATCGTCTGGAATCAGAAGAATTTCCGCTCACCCAAGAATTTATCGCACAGATGCTAGGTGTACGTCGCGCTGGTGTCACCGAAGCAGCTAATATCCTGAGTGATGCCGGAATCATCACCTACCACCGCGGCCAGATTAACATCCTGAATCGAGAGGCTTTACAAAAAACCTCCTGCGAATGTTATCAGATTATAGAAGATGAATATGTCCGTTTATTGGGCAATTTGCCGAATAAATGATGAAAATAACTTTTTTTAGACTTCTATGTACGAAACCGCACAGACTCAAACAAGTGTGTTCATTTAAGCTTTTTTAGATTGTCCCCGTGTTTCTTTAGCGAATACATCTTTTGACATTAGGATCAGAACCTTAATCCTTTCCTTGTGCCCTGAGTTGGCTTTTCTAAAGTCACCTACCTTAAGGAGAGTGACTTCTAATGTCATTAGATAAAAACCTCTTTCAGCAACGACCAAATAAGCTGTTGGCAGCTTTACCAGATAGTGATTATCAGCGTATTTTCCCCTATTTAAAACTAGTTCCGCTCCAAGTTCAGCAAATCCTTTACGAAGCAGCCGAACCCATCACACAGGTCTATTTTCCTGATAAGGCAATGGTTTCTATAGTCACGACTATGGAAGATGGCTCAACGGCGGAAGTTGGGATAGTAAGTAATGAAGGCATGGTGGGTATCCCGGTAATTTTAGGAGACAACACCACAACCACAACAGCCTTTGTGCAGATTGCCGGCGCTGCTATGCAAATCAATGCAGATGTATTGAGAGCCGAGTTCAATCGGGGCGGAGCTATTAAAAACCTGCTGCTGTGCTATGTACAAGCTGTATACTCTGAACTAGCTCAAGGTGCTGCCTGCAACCGTCTCCATACACTGGAAGAACGGCTGGCTCGCTGGCTACTAACAGTTTCTGAGCGTCTGGAATCAGAAGATTTTCCACTGACACACGAATTTATCTCCCAGATGCTAGGTGTACGTCGTTCCGGTGTGACAGTAGCGGCTAGCACCCTCAGCCGAGCCGGAATGATTGCCTACCAACGCGGTCATATTAGTATCCTGAACCGAGAGGATTTAGAAGCAACTTCCTGTGAGTGTTATCAAGTTATCCAAAAGGAATTTGCTCGGTTACTGGGCTTCATGCCCAGTAACCGAGCCAGAAAATTTTTTTGAGTTATGTGTGCGAAACCGAACAGACTGGAAAAAGTAATTTGATTTAAAGTATTACGATCGAATTTCTATTTTAATGTTCAGTGAGCGACAACATTATTAAGCCGCAAGTAAATAGGTTACTCGCGGCTTTGCCAGCTAATGATTATGAGCGTCTTATTCCGCACCTAAAGTTAGTTTCGCTTCCCACTCGCCAAGTCATTTACGAACCAGGAGAACCCATCACACAGGTCTATTTTCCCCAAAACGCAGTGGTTTCTATAGTCACTATTATGGAAGATGGTTCGACGGTGGAAGTTGGGATAGTGAGCAATGAAGGCATGGTGGGTATCCCAGTAATTTTAGGAGGCAACACAACAACCACAAAAGCGTTTGTCCAAGTTGCGGGCGCTGGAATGCAGATGGATGCAGATGTCCTTAGAACCGAGTTCAATCGGGGCGGAGCTATTCAAAAGCTACTGCTGCGCTATGTACGAGCTGTATATACCGAACTAACACAATCATGTGCGTGCAACCGTCTTCATACACTAGAAGAACGGCTGGCTCGTTGGCTGCTCACAGTCTCTGACCGTTTTGAATCAGATGATTTTCCGCTCACGCAAGAATTTATCGCTCAGATGCTGGGTGTACGGCGCTCCGGTGTTACAGTAGCTGCTAGCACCCTGAGCCGAGCCGGAATGATTCGCTACCAACGCGGTCAAATTAGCATTCTGAACCGAGAGGATTTGGAAGCAACTTCCTGCGAGTGTTATCAAGTTATCCAAAAAGAATTTACTCGGTTGCTGGGGAATTAGCCAAGGCGCGTAGGCGTAGCCCGTCGTAGACATCGCCAATGAATTATTTTAAATTACTATGTCTGAAACCGGACAGACGCCTGCTAATTGGTTCCTTTAAGATTTAATAAAGTATGCATCAAATAGCGTCAAAGCTAAGTAGTACTTGCTGCGATCGCTACTTAAATTCTTTGAGCTATAGGGCGGTAAAAAGAATGTCTAATCAATCAATGTCTTTTCAAGGTCTGCGATTGCTCGTTGTTGATGACGATAGTGATACGAGAATATTACTTACCTTCCTTTTTGAATTAGAGGGAGCAGAAGTGATTGCAGCTGCTTCAGCAGACGAAGCTCTAAAAAGAATGTCATCTTTTAAACCAGACATCCTAATTAGTGACATTTGCTTACCCGATGAAGATGGCTACTCACTACTCTCGAAGGTCAAAAATTTGGAAGCAAAGCGGGGTAGAAATATTCCAGCGATCGCTCTGACGGCATCGACTTTCGAGGACGATCATAAACGTGCATTATTAGCAGGTTATGATATATACCAATGCAAGCCGATAGACTTAGACGAGTTAACTTTTATGGTTGCTAGTTTAGTTGGAATCAAACAATACGTTTGTCATATTTAGATGTAACCAGGGACAAGCCATTAACTAAAAAAGCTTTAACTAAATTTTATTTATTTTCAAAATGCGATGTCTACGACGAGCTAAACCGTTGTAGAAATCGCATTTTTTCATGAATCTTTTGACTAATTTTATGTTTTATTAATTTCGCTAGCAATAAAAAACTTTTAAAATACAGTGATATAAAATATACTAAGAATAAATACAGAGAAAGACCAAGTAATTCTCTGCGAGTACTCATTTTTTCATATCAAGGAGTGCATTATGGAATATCTTGCTTATTCCCAGATGTTTATTGCTCAAGAAGAGGCATCTGGAAACACTAAGTACAATCTTCCTCAACCTCAATTTAATTGGAAAAAACTGCTTAAATCTTCGGCTTGGTTAGCTTTAGCTGGTGTCGGTGTATTATTTGCTGCTGTAACCCAAATTCAAGTGAGTTCGGCTGCCTATGTAAAGACTAACGGCAATTGTTTACGTGTCCGTACCGGCCCCAGCAGCAACTACTCGTATGTGGACTGTGTACCAAATGGCGCAACACTTCCAGCAATTGAACGATATGAAAATGGTTTTGCCAGACTTTCTACAGGTAGATACGTTTTTGCGCGATGGATTGGTGATAGACCTAATAATCGTCCTGTGACTAGGCCTGGTGGTGTTGGCGGTACAGTGATTCTTACCCCTGGTTCAAAAGGTCAGCTCGTCAGAGACCTGCAAACAGCTTTAGGTAATCTCAGGATTGATGGAATTTACGGTCAAGAAACTGTTAGCCGAGTCCGAAGCTTTCAGCAAAGTAAAGGTCTACTTGTAGATGGCGTTGTCGGCCCCGAAACTCGATCGGCTCTGGGTATTTAGCCAGAAACCACCCTTAAAAAATCTCGTGGTTCGGTAAATATTGTCAAACTAGTTTTGAGGGTTTGTAGTAAGCACTTTAGTGCTTGAGAAATAAGGACTAAAGTCCTTACTACGAACTTTTTTACCCATGAATGTAATTTTGGACAATCTGCAAAATGCGCTCTGCTGCATGACCATCCCCAAAGGGATTGATTGCATTTGCCATCGCTTCATAAGCATCTGAGTCACTGAGTAACTCAGCAGCGGCTGCAACAATGTTCTCAGTCTTAGTGCCAACAAGTTTGGCTGTACCAGCTACCACAGCCTCTGGTCTTTCGGTAGTGTCTCTCAAAACTAGTACTGGTTTTCCCAAGCTGGGCGCTTCTTCTTGCAAGCCACCAGAGTCAGTGAGTAAAAGATGCGATCGCCCAATTGCCGCCACTAATTCCCCATAATCTAGAGGATCTGTCAAGAAAATTCGGGGATGATTCCCTAAAAGTTCCTGCAACGGGACTCGTACTGTCGGATTGCGGTGCAATGGTAAGAGCAAAGCTGTATCAGGAAACTTGTCTAAGATTTGTAAAAAGCCTTGAGCGATCGCTAATAGAGGTTCTCCCCAATTCTCCCGACGATGAACTGTTGCTAATAAAACTCGATATGATTCCCAGTCTAAGCCTGGGACATTGCAAACTACTTGGGTTGCAGCGACATTTAATAATGCATCAATTACCGTGTTGCCCGTCATGTGAATTTCACCCAAAACACCAGAACGATGCAAATTTTCCACAGCCCAAGGAGTCGGCGCAAAGTGCAATTGAGTAATTTGAGAAATCAATCGGCGATTAGCTTCTTCTGGGTAAGGATTGAAGATATCATCAGTTCTTAATCCTGCTTCTACATGACCAACAGGGATTTTTTGATAAAAAGCTGCCAAAGCTGCGGCAAAAGCAGTGGTAGTGTCTCCCTGCACGATTACGAAATCTGGCTTTTCTGCCTTAAATAATGCTTCTAAACCTTGTAAACTACGGCAAGTAATATCATTTAGAGATTGTTGAACCTGCATAATTTCCAAGTTATAATCTGCCTTGATATTAAACAGTTGCATAACTTGCTCAACCATCTCACGATGCTGTCCAGTTAGAATTACTTGCAACTGAAATTCTGAAGACTTTTGGAAAACCTGAATCACTGGAGCAAGTTTAATTGCTTCCGGGCGAGTACCTAAGATAATGCAAACGCGTTTTTGATTAGTCATTAGTCATCTGTAATTTACCATCTATAGTTAATGGTCTATAGTCAATGCTCTATGGTCAATAGTAGGCAGTCAATCCTCACATAAACCATAAATATTAATGGATAAATCACACAAGATATAAAAAAACCGGCTTAACCGGGCAAATGCATTGTTTGTCTAATTAACCTGTAATAACTATTTAAAAGTTTAAATTATAAAAACCATGAAAAAACCCGGCTTAACCGGGCAGACGCACTGTTTGTCTAATTAACCTGTAATAACTATTTAATCTCACAAGTTAGAGGGCAAGCAGCGTAAACAGTAGCCTGCATTTGGTCTGCCTCTCCATGCAGCCAACTTAACCATTTAACTTCACTAGGATGAACTCCCTTAACAGTTAGCACACCCGCAGCCAATACAACTGCCATAACATTAAACATTATTAGAGCGCCTGCTACAAGCAAAACCGCACTAACAGGCATCACAGATTGCAAGATAATCGACAACAGACATCCGACCGTAGCCATTAAGACAACTAGTGGAAAACCCACAACCAACAAACATACTGCTAATGTAAAAGTCCATATTAAAAAGCTTTTAATCATCAACAAGGAGTAGGTCTTTCCTTGATTAGAGCTTTGAGCAGAAACCATGACTTTTCCTCCCAAAATACACAACAGATTTTAATTTCAGTCATATCTCGCTTTTTGCGAGTAAACTGAATTGTTTCAGTGAAATTCAGTATATAAAAACTAATCGGAAAAATGAGCATTTGTTTACTAAAGTTTACAGTTAATTTTTTGTAATTATGGATATAAAGTCAATTTTCTATCTATTAGAAAAACTTGTTTACTGCATCTACCTTCAGGTATATAACCTAAAAGGTATGAGCTTTTAACCTTGATCCCCACGATATCGCTCCTATTCAACTTAACATTTCTTATAAAAATTAGTAGTCTTTCTCATAATTCATAGACAGCCTGAATAAATGAACTGCTAGTATTTGTGCTGTTAATTGCTGGCAATTCGTGCCCATACCTGGGATAAATTTCTCATCTAAGTTATGAGAATATTTACGTTAAAAGTAAAATCATTAAAATATACTTGTTCACCTATGTGTATTTTCTGAGGTCTTTTAAGTCCTTACGTGTGTTAAACCAGTTTAGATAGGTTAAATAATCCATCTAAATATTCTGAGTAGTGAAATCTTAGGAAATAAAAGATACCAATTGAGGTAGATGAAATAGATTGACCGTGGTTCTAGAGTTTCAATCGCCTTCTATCACCGCTAAGGCTTGCAGACAAGCATTCTCCAAAAGTCATCAAAGCAAGTGACTTTACTTCTCGTTAATTCAACTTTTTAACTGCCAAATGTGAAGATATATGACAGAATCACAGTCTCCATTAAATTCTAACTCTGCTGCCGGACGTAATTTGCCACCAATGCCGCCGCCACCACCACCAACTCCAACCTTTAGTACGCAGCGGCAGATGACACAAACATTGGATATGTCAATGGATAGGGGCACTAATCCGCCTGTTGCAGGTCATCGTCCGGGTAGTCCACCGCCAATACCTAATTCAGTTCGCCCTCAAAACAGCAGTGCAGGGCCCACTTTAGAGAAGTTAATCAGGGAAGCTTACGACCAGGGATATTCTGACTTGCACTTGGGTGTAGGTGAAGTACCCCGCTTCCGCAGTCGAGGAGAAATTCAATCAATGGATTATCCAGCAACAGATAAAGAAGCTTTTATGAGTTGGTTGCGGGAGGTGATGAGTGAGGGGGAAATTCAGCGCTATGAAGAACACTTAGAATTTGACGGAGCAACTCAGTATGACTTTGCTCGCGTGCGGATTAATGTTTTTGGCTCCCTCAAAGGGCCTGCAATGGTCTTGCGGTTGATTCCTCTGAAAATCTTAACTATGGAACAGTTGAATTTACCCCCAATTTTTCGGGATATTTGTCATCACCACAAAGGTTTAATTTTGGTAACGGGGCCCACTGGTTCTGGTAAGTCCACCACAATGGCAGCGATGGTTGACTACATCAATAAGGAGATGGCAAAGCACATCATTACCATTGAAGATCCGATAGAATTTATCCATCAAAGCCGTAAGTCGTTGGTGAAACAACGGGAAGTGGGAATGCATACCCGGAAATTTGACAACGCTTTGAAAGCAGCTTTGCGGGAAGACCCAGATTTGATTCTGGTAGGGGAAATGCGAGACAAGGAAACAGTTAACACCGCCCTAAAAGCCGCTCAGACTGGTCACTTAGTCATGGGAACCCTGCACACCAATAGTGCGGTCAAAACCATTGAGCGGATTCTTAACCTCTATTCTGGTGATGAGCAGGATGCAATGCGGGTGGCGATTTCTGAGTCTTTAGTGGCAGTAATTGCTCAAGGTTTGTGTCGCACAACTGACGGTAAGCGGGCTGCTTTCCACGATGTGCTGATCAATACTGAGGCGATTAAGGAATGGATCAAAGACGGTAAGTATGATGAAATTGGCGAGTTGATGAAACAAGCTGGCTTTGATGGCATGATTACGATGAATCAGTCATTGCTCAATCTCTATCAAGACGGACGCATCACTGAAGAAACTGCTTTGGAAATGTCACCAACTCCTAACGAAATGGCACAGTTTCTCCGAGGTCGAGTTTAGGATTGGGGCATTGAAATTAGGGTAGAGGTGACAGGTGACAGGTTATAG
Source organism: Nostoc sp. PCC 9305 (assembly GCF_963920915.1). Classification (NCBI taxonomy): domain Bacteria; kingdom Bacillati; phylum Cyanobacteriota; class Cyanophyceae; order Nostocales; family Nostocaceae; genus Nostoc; species Nostoc sp. PCC 9305. The sequence continues at coordinate 37,020 of NZ_CAWUDN010000027.1, read as the reverse complement.
CAACTTCCCGGCTACGCAAACAATTGCAGATTGTAATTAGGGTAGAGGTGACAGGTGACAGGTTATAGGGAATAATAGACCTCTTGCAAAAATATATTTTTGCACTCTTAGGGAAAAGGGAAAAGGTTAAAGGGAAAGGATTTTGAGTTTTTTTCCCCTTTTCCCCTTCCCCTTTACCCCGACTTTTGCAAGAAGTCTAATCTTTATCCTGTAACCTTTACCCTATTCCCTTCTTTACTCCCCAATCCCAAATATCTTTGCGATCCTGGTTGAGGTTATAGCTAAGGTAAAAGGTAAAAGAGAGAATTTTTACTTTTAGTTCCCTAACCTCTATGAATAACTTGACGACAAATAAACTATCTACACCCCAGCTGTTTAAAGGCATTGCGCTATTTACGCCTGGAGGAGATTTAATTTACTGCATCGACCCTAGCAAGCAAGGTCGATGGCATTTGCATTTGTGCTCGGCTTTGCAAGAAATTCTAGATTTACCAGAGCCACCGCACTTTTTAGTGCCTTGTTATACTGCAACTATTGACAATTGGTTAGATCCGCGCACTCAACAAGTGCGAACTTTTGCTGAAGCTTATCCGGCTGTAATTAGACATCAAGCTTTGCTTAATGCTGTTTTTGGCACAGGAGAATTAGTATGGCAAGCAGCTCCTTGGCAAGAAGGATTGTGCGATCGCATGGTGTTAACAACCTATCGTTCGTCATTTGGGCAGCTTTGGGAGGATCACGATTTAATTGTTCGCTTAGACCTTTCTGAACCTGTACCAAAATATCACCAACCAGTAATAATACAAAAAAAAGAAGCCATCACCCAAGGCTATGTTCTCCGCTTGTTTGTTGCCGGACATAGCAGTTCTACTGAACGCATTCTGCAAAATTTACACGAATTGTTAGAGCGATCGCTCGGACACCCTTATACTCTGAAGGTGATTGATGTTTTAAGTCATCCAGAACAAGCAGAACTAAATCAGGTTTCTGCAACTCCTACCCTTGTCAAGGTTTGGCCTCACCCAATTCGGCGAATCGTTGGAGAGTTGGATCATGTAGAAAAGATTTTACAGATGTTGGCTGCTAAGGAAAAATTTTAAGTAATCAGACTAGTTTTTTTGCTAAGTGCGCGAATAGGTAGGTGTTGGTGAAGGGGGAAATACAAAAATGGCTAGATTGCCTTATCTGCAAAGATTTGAGAGCTTTAGCATCTTGAAACCATCCGCGCACCTTATATAAACTGACTTTCAGTTATTTACAGTTAGTACAATTGCCAGTCCTTATGTTATGATTTTTGCATTCGCGCTATTGAACCTCGAAAACCAAATAACACAAGCCTTTCAGATGCCTGCGATCGCAATCAACTAAAATCCCTATTAGGGATTGAAACAGGAAAAATGACATATAATTCGGGATTACTGGAGATCGCAATCAACTAAAATCCCTATTAGGGATTGAAACAGGGTAGATTCATTATCGAAGGAAAACAAGGACAATATCGCAATCAACTAAAATCCCTATTAGGGATTGAAACTTATCGTGCAAATGCTGTAGCAAGTTCTTTAGCTTGTTCAAATCGCAATCAACTAAAATCCCTATTAGGGATTGAAACTTTTAAAGCTTCTTTAACTGGCAACGCTCTTAATATCGCAATCAACTAAAATCCCTATTAGGGATTGAAACTTCTTGACGCTAGCTGATGCTCAAAAACAAGCTGATCGCAATCAACTAAAATCCCTATTAGGGATTGAAACAGGTAGATTAAAACTGAAATATTCATCTGAAGTATTATCGCAATCAACTAAAATCCCTATTAGGGATTGAAACTTAATAGATACAGAACCAAACAAGCACCGAAAGAATCGCAATCAACTAAAATCCCTATTAGGGATTGAAACCCAGATTTAGCACCGCCCCCAGCGCCTTACCCAGGAATCGCAATCAACTAAAATCCCTATTAGGGATTGAAACTTTAGTAAAGGGAATGACCATAGAAAAAGAACGACTAAATCGCAATCAACTAAAATCCCTATTAGGGATTGAAACTTCTAACGTATTAATCGACCTCTCAGAATCAGATCGCAATCAACTAAAATCCCTATTAGGGATTGAAACTAAACACGCTTCCACATAAATAGAAGCGATTTCATCGCAATCAACTAAAATCCCTATTAGGGATTGAAACAAGAACTGCTTGCCGGGGAATTGAAGGCGGTCGAATCGCAATCAACTAAAATCCCTATTAGGGATTGAAACTATTCCCGCGGTCGCTTCATGGCTTAGGCAGTACAAAATCGCAATCAACTAAAATCCCTATTAGGGATTGAAACAAGTATGGCGAAGAGGAGGCAAAAAGCGCCAAGCAAATCGCAATCAACTAAAATCCCTATTAGGGATTGAAACAAATACATCTTCTTCATCTTCATCATATTCACCTAATATCGCAATCAACTAAAATCCCTATTAGGGATTGAAACTAATTTTGACAAACTCACCATCTGAGATAACTGCGGCATCGCAATCAACTAAAATCCCTATTAGGGATTGAAACAAAGTTGGCGGGGTCGCTCGGTAAACCCCACCAAATCGCAATCAACTAAAATCCCTATTAGGGATTGAAACGATATCCCGTAAGCCTTTAACGGCAATCGCGCACATCGCAATCAACTAATATTATCTACACTTGCAAGATGTCTACTCTAAAGTATTGAGGGGGCTTCAAAAAGGTAAAATTATAAAGAATCGTTACAACATAATCATGTCAGCTATCCAAACAACTTTGGTTCTTGCCATGACGGCCGATGGAAAAATTAGTGCCGTAGATCCGAAAGCGCCCCGTGAACCTAATGTAGTCGATCGTGCACACGTGGAATATCAAGTCTCCCTTGCCGATTTAATCCTGGTAGGAGCAGGGACAATTAGGGCTGAGGGGGGAACCTTTGAAATTAGCGATCGCGAACTGTTAGCAGCACGTGAGGTTCGGGGTCAGTCTCCTCAGCCGATTACTTGTGTTGTTTCAGGTTCCCTTGACCTATCGCCGGACTTGCCTTTTTTGAGTCAGGACATTGAGCGATGGATATTTACCACACGGACTGCTTTAGAGCGCAGTTCTGATACGACAACTTTGCAAAAACTGGCTGAATTAATTGATTTGGGAGATACAGACCTGGACTGGGATCGGGCCTACACCTTGATGGCAGAGCGGGGTATTCACAAAGTCGTTGCTTTGGGAGGTGGCTCTTTAACAGCTGCTCTAGTCAAGGCAGGGCGAATTGACGATTGGTGGTTGACCATTTGGCCGATCATTTTTGGAGGAAAGCACGCTCCTAGCCCAGTGGAGGGAGAGGGTTTTCTTCCCGATGTTGCTCCTCATCTCGAACTCATAGAAACTCGTCAGGTTGGAAGTGATTTGTTTTTACATTACCGCACGGTTAAGTGAAAACGCGCTGCCTGAATTAAGAACTTATGATCTCGTTGATACTAGAAAGCAGGGGAGCAGGGGAGAAGTTGCAGTAAGCTTTTCCCCTCTGCCCCTCGGTCACTGAGCGTAGCCGAAGTGCTGCCCCTCTGCCCCTCTGCCCCTCTGCCCCTCTGCCCCCTGCCTCCTGCCTCCTGCCTCGCATCAACCAGGGGGCCAATTTAACTGCCGCCCTCCCAAAATATGCAAATGTAAGTGATGGACTGTTTGACCGCCGTCATCACCAGCATTGATGACAACTCGATAACCATTTTTTAGTCCAGCTTCTTGGGCAACACGTTTAGCGGTTAACAAAAGATGCCCCAACACAGCATGATCCTCAGATTCAGCGTCAGCTAGTGTCGCAATGGTTTTTTTGGGAATAACGAGGATGTGAACGGGCGCTTGGGGATGGATGTCTTTGAATGCCAGGGCTAAATTATCCTCGTAAACAATATCAGCGGGAATTTCCCGACGAATGATTTTGCTGAAAATCGTTTCTGTACTTTCACTCATGCCAATCTACCTACTAATCTGCTAGAGATTTTATATTAAGTCCGCCTAATTACTTATCATTGAGAAAATTTGATTGTGCGGGTACACCCAGATTTACTGTTCGGTTCGGTTTTTTCAGGAAAAAGCTATGAAAAAACCTGCCAATCTTTTAAAAAGACTAGCAGGTATGGCTTATCATCAATCGGAGCGGCGGGATTCGAACCCACGACCTCCACTACCCCAAAGTGGCGCGCTACCAAGCTGCGCTACGCCCCGGTCAGAATTCCTATCATATAGCAAAACTGTAGGATAATCAAGAGGCAATTTTAAAAAACCTTAAGCATCCCACTAGCTTGCAGTAAATCTGGAACCGCAGAAGCATTCCATTTACCTTCTACACATCGCCCTGTATTCAAGATGAAGCGCAGACTGTAATCATCAGGATAGCCTTCTACTTCCATCCATAATAAATCGCTTTCGGCTTCACAAGTAATTTTTTCCTCTTCCATCAATTCAGTTGCGAGTTGCTTCATGGTGTCTGCTAGCTGTGCTAATAGACGACAAAAATCATTTAACTCGGCTTCGGTTAACTCAATTGCCCAATCATCTGTACCAACTAAACCTTTAAACTCAGGTGTATCGGGGTTCCAGCCAATACGCCAACCCGATCCGGTTTTGACAACGCGTTCCATAGTTTAGTTTTTTAAACGCAGAGGTACGCAGAGGTGTAACGCAGAGGGACGCAAAGGAAAATTGATCATTTTAGTAGTTCGGCACCTCCTTGTTGCGGTGGCTGTGGGGTAGTTGATGTAGTTGGACTGGGTGCGGTGTTGGAGTTAGGGGGTACGGTGTTTTGGGAAGTAGGATTAAATATATTGACTAAGACTTGCACTAGGGCATCTCGCTGGCTGCGGGTGAGGCTCTTGATGGCTTTGCGATCGCCTTCTATCGGATTTTTCTGTAGTGCATCATTTCCTGGATAGGTAGTATCATACATAATTTCATTTACACCCAGGTAATCAGCTAAAGTCAGCTTCCAATCTAAGCGATAAATGGGGGCACGCCCTTTGGTATAAATGTGATATCTAATTAGGCGATTTGCTAAGGTGTTGCTTTCGGCAACTTTCCCATTTTCTTTACTGATATACTTATTTTCCCGTGGGAAATCTGGCAATTGCTGATACACTAGCTGCCAAACATCGCTAGGCGTGATTCTCTGGGCAGAAGCAGGTTGGATACTAAATATATTTCTATGTATTGATTTATCCGCTCCTGAACCCAAAACAATTACACTCACTAGTATTAAGGTAAGCAGTAGTGGTGTTAGCGGGAGCGGGGCGTTTCGCTTGTGCTGAATTGTGAGTTTTGAGAAAATTGATTTAAATAGAAATTTTTTCTTTTTCATAGAACAATATTTTGGGCGTTGCTGAGTGAAAAGATGAATTTGCCTGATTCAGAATTCAGCACTCACCACTCAGCACTCAATCTTATAGTTCGCCGATAATTTCTGGTTGAGTTAATTCATCGGACATTTCGATAATTGCCCTTAGCACCGGCTTCATCATCGCATCTTCGTTACTTTCAAAGTCTTCGTAACGCCGACGTTTAGCACGATTTGCTACCTGAACCGTAATGCGGTATCGATTTGAGGCTGCACTAATCAGATCCTCAGCCCGGTGCATAATCTGAGATTGAGTTGTCTCGAACTTAGAGCGCTTTAGCATAATCAGTGGTTCTTGGGGTCATTCTCCAGTGTAACAGTACTAAATCAGTCTACTGCTGTCTGTTAAATCGCCAGCAACCTCTCTGTTGATAGAGGCTAAGAGTATTTTAGTCACTTATAAGTAACTTGTAGTATTAAATAACGCACCTCATGGCTGACCTTGTGGAAACTGCGATCGCAGCGGGTAATTTCAATACCCTAATAAAGGCTGCTAAAGCTGTAAATTTCATAGAAACTTTGAAAAGCCCTGGTTCTTTCACGCTCTTTGCACCAACTGACGAAGCTTTTGCTAATCTGCCAGAGGGAACTTTAGACTCGCTACTACAAGATATCCCCAAGCTCCAGAAAATTGTGGCGTATCATATCGCTAGTGGGGATGTTAGGTCTGATGATTTGGTACAGATTAACGAGGCAGAGACACTTGAAGGGTCAATTGTCGCCATTGAATCTGCTGACGGTAAATTTAAAGTAAATAACGCCAATGTCCTCAAAACAGATATTCTGGCAGACAATGGCGTGATCCATATAATTGATGCGGTGTTGATGCCTGCAATGGTGGCGGGGAAGTAAGGGTAGAGGGGCAGAGGGGCAGAGAGGCAGAGGGGCGGAGGGGCAGAGAGACAGAGGGGCAGAGGGAAAAGACCTACTACAACTTCTCCCCTACTCCTTACTCCCCACTCCCAGGATGCACCCACTCCGTGCGGGAACAGTCAATGACAACTGCTGAGTTTCTCCTTCAGCATTCCACTCAACTTCAGCAGTGCCATATAAAAGCTTGTTGGGTTGAGTATGCAAAGTGGGGACATCTGCATTCGCTGTTGCCGAACTTGTACCAGCGTTGATGGCAATTATTAATTCTTCTGTCCCCAAAGTTCGCGCAAAGATATAAAGTTGCCCTTGAGCAAAGAGAACTTGGTAATCACCTGTACGCAAGGCTGGGTAAGTGTGGCGGAGGGCAATTAACTGGCGGTGAGTATTGAAAATTTCTTGATTCCAGTTAGTCTCTAAAGGAAAACCACGACGTGAGTCGGGATCTATTCCTCCAGGTAAGCCAACTTCGTCACCATAGTATATGCTGGCAGCACCGGGAAAGGTGAGCAGCAGTAGAGTTGACAATTCTATACTGGCTATATCACCGCCTGCAATGGTCATCAATCGGGCTGTATCGTGACTTGCAAGCAAATTGAGTTGGGTTAGCTGAATTTCCCAAGGGTAAAGTTGCAGTACTTCTTGAATTTTGGTGGCGTACTCGGTAGCAAATAAGGGTGGGTACGGTTGATAGTCGCGGCTTTGGACTTGTTCTAAGACTACGCGATCGCCTGCTGCAAAGGCAATTGTCGGCCCGGCAAATAGATAATTCATTACGCCGTCAAATTGCGTTCCATCCAACCACTCGCGGGAATCTCCCCACACTTCACCCACAATATAGGCTTCGGGATTGATGGCTTTGACGCGATCGCGAAATTCTTGCCAAAAACCAGGAGTCTTGATTTCAAATGGTACATCTAATCGCCAACCATCAATGCCGAATTTAATCCAATATTCGGCAATTTCCATAATGTATTCTCGTACTTCTGGATTATCGTGGTTAAATTCTGGCAAGGCGCGATTTCCCGCCCAACCCACGTAGTTGGCAGGAAAATCGCCGTTGTAAGCTGAAAGCGGCCAACCTTCTATTTTGAACCAATTTACCCAAGGTGAATGGGGGCCATTTTCTAAAACGTCGTGGAAAAAGAAAAAGCCCCGGCTGGAATGGTTAAACACTCCATCAAGAACAACTTTGATATTTCGTTGATGGGCTGCATTGAGTAATTCCTTAAAAGCTTCGTTGCCCCCTAACATCGGGTCAACTTGATAATAATCGTGGGTATGATAGCGATGATTACTGGCGGATTGAAAAATGGGTGTGAAATAAATCGCGTTAATCCCTAAATTCTGGATGTAGTCTAAATCCTCCATAATGCCCCATAAATCGCCGCCTTTATAGCCTTGGAGGGTTGGCATAGAATCCCAATCTTCCCAACGAGCTTCTTGCAATAACCGTTTGCGCGGCTGTTTGCTTCTGGCAAAACGATCTGGGAAGATTTGGTAGAAAACAGCGTGCTTCACCCAGTCTGGTGTTTGAATTTGCATAAATAACTTTTTGTATGTTTAGAAGCGATCGTTGCAAATATTAGCTTCTTTATGGCTCTTACTTATGATAGAGAATCTGTCATTTCTCAGTATTCATTAGTGATTTAGCCTTTTTCATGCTGTTTTATACGCAAATGTTATCAGTCTTAACTATTTTGCCTACAATTTGTTTTAGTTTTTAACAGTTCAACTAGATAGACTCGTCACTGATTGCATTCTGATTCCTGAATTCTCTTTAAAAAATTTATTTATTACTTAATTATTCTTAATTTTATTTTTATAATTTTGTCCGTAATTATTTAGGCAGACAATGGATTAGTTTAATAGCTTCATAAAAATTACCTGTTACCTCAGATTTAGGGAATTTTTAGATGCAACCGATCAAAGATGTCTCAGTAACTACAGAAAATCACTATGAGGGATACGTAATTCCAGAATATGAGTTATAAATTAGCAATTGTCTTAGGAATAACTCTTACCTCCTAAACTTATTTGATGTTATCTATAAGATAAATAGATAACTATAGTCGCATCAAATAATCGAAGCTAAAAAACTACATAGTCTGCGTTAATCCTAGAGCGACTTATCCTGCTAAAATCACTACTTTCTTGACGACAACTCAATTTAATTTAAGGTAAAAATGAGACACGAAAAACTTTCTCCTGGGCTACTTTTGGCATTTCAAGACTATCAAAATGAAGGAGATCAAGCTTTAGTTACACATAAGCGATCGCTGGGCATCATTGCTCACAAAAGTCCGGTTAAGCCCACTAAGAGCGTCGTTTTTATTTATTGCGATCCTGATGCAGACTTAAGTTATCTATCACAATATAATATTGAAGTCAATCAAAACTCTGGGAGTGTGCGGACAGCTTTCTTACCCATAGAGAGTTTAGATGTCTTATCTGAAGAAGATGTGATTCGGCGGATTAAGCCATCACGCAAACTTCATTTGAGGATGGACACTGCAATGGGCACAGTCAAACTGCCGGAATTTAAGAATCAAACCGGATTGACTGGTAAAGGAGTAATTATCGGCATTATAGACAGTGGTATCGATCCGAAACACCCTGCTTTTGCTGGACGAATTTTACGCATTTGGGATCAAACATTGCCAGGGCCAGGAGTCACAGAGGGCGGCTATGGGGCTGAATTTAGCGGAGCGCAACTGACAGTTTCTCAGGATACTGGCGGTCATGGTACTCACGTCGCTGGCATTGCAGCTGGTGCTGATGCGAGTTATGGCGGTGTCGCACCAGAAGCAGAATTAGTTGTCGTCAGGTCAGATTTACAGGATGCCCATATTGCAGATGGTGTGCGTTATATTTTCCGAGTTGCCAGAGAGTTGGGACGCCCAGCAGTGGTAAATCTCAGTTTGGGCGGACACGCTGATGCCCATGATGGTAGCGATTCCCTATCCAAAGTTATCGATGCCGAAACTGGCCCTGGAAGAATTGTTTGCTGTGCAGCGGGTAACGAAGGAAACGATAACATTCATGGACAAGCAACCATACCCAGTGGACGCACTCGTGGTATGCGCTTCAATGTTCCTTTGAATCAAGTAGGCATAGTTTGGTTAAACGCTTGGTATGCCAAAGACAGCGAATTAGAAGTATCTGTGCGGAGTCCTAACGGTTTTGTCACCCCCTTTCAAAAAATCATTACTGACGGTAATGCCGCCCAAGATTACCAATTACCAGATGCACGGGTACAATTAGCGACACCAGCGCCAGACCAAGCTAACGGCGACCATAATTTCTTTGTGCAAATACGCGGTATCGGCCCCTCGCAAGTTATGGGAGGTGTTTGGCAGCTGCGAGTCCGCAACACTTCTTCAACTGACACATGTTTAAATGTGTGGACGCTAGATGATAGTTCATCAGTATTTTTCACAGGTAAAAGTGTGAAAGATGCGTTAAAAATTGGTTCGCCGGGAGCCGCCAGCAGTGCAATTACAGTTGCCGCCTATACGACTAAAACCAAATACACAGATATTGATGGCCAAGTGCGAGAAATGGGCTTAGAATTGGATACTATTTCGGAATTTAGTAGTGAAGGGCCTCTACGCACTGATGGGAAGAAGCCGGATGTAGCAGCACCAGGAGCGATGATTATTTCCACGCTTTCTGCCGATGCTAATTTTGACCGCTCATCGATGATTAATTCCAAGTTTGTGGTTCAGGCTGGTACGAGTATGGCGACACCATTCGTAAGTGGGTTAGTAGCACTGCTGTTGCAGCGAGATCCTCAACTCGATCCGGTTGCTGTGAAAGACTTACTACGTAAAAATAGTGCAATTCCCGGAAAACCCGCAGGCACATTTGATGACAAATGGGGTTATGGAGTGATTAATGCAGCTAATCTGTAATTAGACTGAGAAAGGTGGATATTATTTCTGTACAAGGATAGGTAACAAAAACCGATAAATTTGATAGGTTAGGGTAGGCAGAAATGTCTGCCCTGTTTACCAAGGAATTGCTGATGAATTATCAGAAACTAGATGCCGCTCTTGCTACAGCGCTAAATGATATTCAAGATTCAGAAGAAACTAGTTTGGCAGTTTTTATCCATACCGAACCAATTTTAAACTCTGCTGCAACTGCTGTTTTAGAAAGCTTTGGTGTCAGTGGTGTTAGCAGTGGCAAAGATATTTTCACAGCAACACTTTCACCAAATGCCATTTCCCAGTTATCAGAGCAACCTTGGGTGAAGTATTTGAAGCGATCGCAGCAATTGCGTTTGGTAAATCAGAGGAAAAGTTTAGGTAGCTTCAGTGCTTGATTATGATGTGATATTCCAAAAACAATTCTCTGTTAATTTTTCGGGTATGGCGATCGCACCCCATTCTTCATCCCAATTAATACAAATGTTCTATCTTTTTTCCTTATCAGCCCCACTATTCATCACCAGTAGCATTCTGTAAAATTCATCCCTAAGAATCAGATGATCCCCCTTACGTGTGGTGGCAGACAGTCCTAAACTGAAGATGAGAGTTGAAAGGCAGTCGGGAGAAATTTTGTGAAAAAAGTATTATCAATCATCCTTGGTGGTGGCGCGGGTACTCGGCTTTACCCGCTAACCAAACTCCGCGCTAAACCAGCAGTACCAGTAGCAGGGAAGTATCGCCTAATCGATATCCCTGTTAGTAACTGCATAAATTCCGAAATATTCAAAATCTACGTCCTGACACAATTCAACTCAGCTTCCCTGAATCGTCACATCGCCCGTACTTACAACTTTACTGGTTTCAATGAAGGGTTTGTAGAAGTGCTAGCTGCACAACAAACACCAGAAAACCCTAACTGGTTCCAAGGTACAGCCGATGCTGTACGTCAGTACCTGTGGTTAATGGAAGAATGGAATGCAGACGAATATCTAATTCTCTCAGGCGATCATCTCTACCGCATGGATTATCGCCAGTTTATCCAGCGCCATAGAGAAACGGGGGCTGATATTACTCTCTCAGTCATCCCCATTGATGAGCGCCGCGCCTCAGATTTTGGTTTGATGAAAATCGATGATTCTGGTAGGGTAATCGATTTTAGCGAAAAACCCAAAGGTGAAGCGTTACTCCAAATGCAAGTTGATACAAGTGTACTGGGATTATCAAAAGAACAAGCCCAGCTACAGCCTTACATCGCCTCAATGGGGATTTATGTCTTTAAAAAAGAGGTTTTGTTTAAGTTATTGAGAGAAGGTGTAGAAAGGACTGATTTCGGCAAAGAAATTATTCCTGATGCCTCAAAAGATTACAATGTTCAAGCTTATCTTTTTGATGACTACTGGGAAGATATTGGAACAATCGAAGCATTTTATCATGCGAATTTAGCCCTAACTCAACAGCCTCAGCCACCCTTTAGTTTCTATGATGAAAAAGCGCCAATTTATACACGTGCTCGCTACTTACCTCCAAGTAAACTTTTAGATTGCCAGGTAACAGAATCAATTATCGGCGAAGGTTGTATTTTGAAAAATTGCCGCATTCAACATTCAGTGTTGGGAGTGCGATCGCGAATTGAATCTGGTTGTGTTATCGAAGAGTCCCTACTCATGGGTGCAGATTTTTATCAAGCTTTTGTAGAACGTCAATGTAATGTGGAAAAAGGTGACATTCCTGTAGGTATTGGTACTGACTCGATTATTCGCGGTGCCATTATTGATAAAAATGCCAGTATCGGTCACGATGTCAAAATCATCAATAAAGATAACGTGCAAGAAGCTGACCGAGAAAGTCAAGGTTTTTACATCCGTAGTGGCATCGTTGTCGTGATGAAAAATGCTGTGATTCCTGATGGAACAATAATTTAATAGTTAGGAGTTAGGAGTTAGGAGTTAGAAGTTAATGACTAAAAATTCTGATTACTCCTCACTCCTCACTTCTCACTCTTCACTTTTTTTGCTGATTGGTCTTCCAGGTAGCGGTAAGTCAACTTTGGCAAAACAATTACTGGCAGAATCCCCTCAAATGGTATTAATTTCTACCGATGCCATTCGGGGGAAATTGTTCGGTTCCCAAGCTATTCAAGGGCCATGGCTACTGATTTGGCGCGAAATTGAGCGGCAATTTCAACAAGCTATTTCCACAACTAATACAGCTATTTTTGATGCCACTAATGCCCAGCGCCGCAATCGTCGTGAAGTCATTGCTTTAGCCCGTAACTTGGGCTTTACCGACATTAGGGGAATTTGGGTGGATACACCAGTTTGGCTGTGTTTAGCACGAAATAAAAGGCGATCGCGCCAAGTTCCAGAAGAAATTATTTTGCGGATGCACCGTCAGCTCCGGGATGCTCCCCCAAGTCGGGAAGAAGGATTAGACAGCCTCAGCCGCTTATCAGAAAAATCGGAGTACGGGAATTGCGATTCCTTGGTGAGCGAGAACCACACTTGATTTTCTATATTTTTTGTTAATTTGAAATCATATTCTTTTTGTTTGGCACTATACCAGGCAAATTAAACATCTCTCTTCTTCAAAAAAAACATAACGGGAATTTCTATAGGAGGCTGGTAGATGGCTGCAACCGACTTCAAAGACTATTACGCTATTTTGGGAGTCAGCAAGACTGCCAGTTCGGAGGAAATTAAACAAGCCTTTCGTAAACTAGCCCGCAAATACCATCCTGATGTCAACCCAAACAACAAACAGGCAGAGGCACGCTTCAAAGAAGTTAGCGAAGCCTATGAAGTTGTGTCAGACCCAGATAAACGCAAAAAGTACGACCAATTCGGTCAATATTGGAAACAAGCTGGTGAAGGTTTCCCATCTGGCGGCGCTGCTCCCGATATGGGTAACTTTGACTTCAGTCAATACGGCAACTTTGATGAGTTCATTAATGAGTTATTAGGACGCTTTGGTGGCCCTCCTCCTCGTGGTGCAGGTGCGGGGCGCCAAAGTCAGGCACGAAGTCACTCTTACCGCACTTCTCCGGGTACTTCAACCCATTTTAGCAGCAGCTTTAACGATTTTGGGTTTCAAGATGGAGGTGCGGCTGGTACCCAGGATAGTGAAGCTGCGATCGCTTTAACTTTTGCTGAAGCATTTAATGGTGTGAAAAAGCGCTTCAGTTTAGGTAATGAAACAATAGATGTCAACATTCCATCTGGGGCTAAAACTGGTACTCGCCTACGGGTGCGGGGCAAAGGTCAGATTAACCCCATGACTCAACAACGGGGAGATTTATACTTAAAAGTCGAACTTCAGCCGCACACCTTCTTCCAAATGGAAGGCGATAACTTGGTATGCGAAGTGCCAATCACACCAGATGAAGCGACTTTGGGAGCGTCTATTGATGTACCCACTCCTGATGGTTCAGTGAATGTCAAACTACCAGCAGGAGTGCGTTCTGGTCAATCTCTACGTTTACGTGGCAAAGGTTGGCCCCTCCCCAAAGGTGGACGCGGCGATCAGTTGGTGAAAGTGGCGATCGTTCCACCAAAAGACCTCAGCCAACAAGAGCGGGAGTATTATGAAAAAATCCGGGCTATACGTACTTATAATCCCCGCAGTCATTTGAACCAATTTAGGCTTTAACAAGCAAAAAAAGAATCCCCATAATTGAAAATCTCGTCATTACTCACATTTTGGTGACAGTCAAAGTATTATGCTAAACCACATCCTGGCTAGAATTTAAGTTCTGCGGCTCAGAGCTACTGTTCACTCAAGTGGACTTGATCGTGTTTGGGTGAGTGTTTAAACGAACTTGAGATTAATTGTTGTTTAGTCCAGTTAAGAGAACTTGAACTATTAGCCTTGGAATTGTATTTCGAGGCACAATAGTTCTACTTGGTATTCAAAAGCCCACTGATTCCTTATTTTAAGTAGTTTGTTTTTATATAAAAATTGTATTTTTATATTGCCATAAATCTGATGATTAAATTGCTAAAAACAAAGCTAAATAATGTTGTTATCTTTTAATTATTAACTTTTTTGATACCGCATACCTGGTAATTGCGAAATAAAACCCATAAGTTCCAACTGTAACAAAGCACCGGAAACTGAGCCAGCAGCCATCCCGGTTTGTTGGACAATAAAATCAAAGGGTAAAGCATCACTTGCGATCGCATTCATTACTGTTTGCAATTCTGGCGATAAAGTTGGTAAACTTAACTGTTCTGGTGCTGTAGAAGCCTCAATCGTATCAATTTGTGGTATTGCTCCTAGCATTGTTAACAGTTCGTCTAGTTCTTTAAGAATGAAGGAAGCTCCCTGACTCAGTAATTTTAAGCATCCTTGGGATGGATAATCGTCTAGTCTTCCAGGTAATGCATAGACATCTCTACCAAATTCATTTGCGTAGGTAGCAGTAATTAAGGCACCAGATTTTAAAGGCGCTTCCATTACCAGAATGGCGCGGCTTAAGCCTGCAATAATGCGGTTGCGACGGGGAAAGTGAGTCCGATCGGGTGGGGTTTTTGTGGGGTACTCACTTACAACTAACCCAGCAGTCAAAATTTGCTTGTACAAATCCCGATTTTTATGCGGATAGATGACATCTACACCAGTTCCCAAAACTGCGATTGTGCGTCCACCTGCTTTCATGGCGGCGATGTGGCTTTCGGTGTCAATTCCCTCTGCCATACCAGAAACGACTGTAAAGCCATTTTTAGCCAAAGCTGTACTAATTTGGCGAGTCCAACGGATACCATATTCTGAGGGTTGGCGGGTTCCGACAATCCCAACCATTGGTTTTTGTCCGAGATTTTCTTGGAGTTCGACTTCACCGCGATAGTACAAAATTGGCGGTGGACTGGGAGTTTCTAGCAGTAAACGGGGATAATCTGCATCTGCTGGCGTCCAGAAATGAGAGTTTTCCTGCTGGTGCTTGGTGAAGAGTTGTTCTGGGTGCAAACGCGATCGCTGTTGTACTACTTTTTCTAGTGTCTGAAAACCAAAACCCTCTACTTCTCCTAACTGTACCTTAGTAGCGTTCCAAGCTGTTGCCAGCGTGCCAAAATGCTGTTGCAGCCGTCGCAGTAATACTGGCCCAATTCCGGAAATTTGTGCCCAAGCTAACCAATATGCGCCTTCTTCTACCACCGTTATATCCTCACGCCACTGGATTGAGTATTCCCAAATTAGGGTTGGCTGTTGATGGAGTAGGGGCGATACTGTGCGGTTAAGGCAAGAGACGCGATGAATCGCCGTCTCTACAAAGACCTCTTTCCCAATTCCCCTTGACTTTTGACTCTTGACTCTTGACTATTAACTATTGACTATCTATCTTCTTATCCTGTGTGATGAAATATTTCTATCGTCTTCTAATAAGCCTATCTGGGTGCTTAATATTTTTACTGGTACATAGTGGACTTGGTTTGTTGCCTAGTTTGGCAGCCGAAAAAGTTACCGTCAGGTACGGATTGTTTGAGCAATCGATCCCGGTGGCAGATATACGCAACTATGATGAGACACAAAAGGTTTCTGGCGATCTGAAATCTTTTCTAGATTACCTCAGCGCTAAAGAAAAACAGAAATTTCAAGAAGCCCTGCAAGTGAAAATGTCGCTTGATATTGTGGCTTTAGATAAGCTGGTAAACACAGGAATGGGCAAGCAAATTTTATCTTTTGCTTCCCAAGCGATCGCTCGTCGCGATCGAGCTAGTATACAAGCACTACGATCTGCCCTGATCGTCGGAGCAAGATCGCCAGAAGGTCTAGGAATAACCAGCTTTTTAGAAGCCTATCCCAGCGATCAACTAGTTATTGAGGTGTCAAAAATTAAGAAGCTGGTCGGTATGGCAAATTCTTCTGCTAGTTCTGCTGATGCACCGCCGAAAGATGACGTAAGTTCTTCACCTTTAGGGAAAGTTGCCCTACAATATCAAACACTCGCCGCCCAGGATAAACAATTCTCAGGTTGCTTATTTGGAGATTCTATTTCGGCTGGACTTGGCAATACCCTTGGGAGTGGTACTTTTAATTTTGGGTTAAATGGTCTGAGTACAATCTCACTACTAGAACAACTGAAAAGTTTAATTCCTACCAAGGTGAAATGCGAAAAAGCCATTATTGCCATAGGTGGAAATGATGCTTTGTATAAAATTAGTGATGAGTTATTTAGCAAAAATCTCCAAGAGGCGATCGCACTTGTTCGCACAATGGGAACTAAAGAGATTTTTCTGATTCCGGCTTTTTATTCGACAGTTGCAGCAAGCTCAGATCCAACTGTAGCAGCCCCAAATTCTAAAGTTGAACAAATTAATGTTCTGATTAATCAAGTGGCTGAAACAGAAAAAGTGCCAGTTGCCGCAGCCGGACTAGCACCATTATATGAAAATAATGTTTTGAAAGCAAATTTAACCAGCGATGGCGACCATCTGAATGCAGAGGGACTGAAAATTTATCGGCAAGCATTATTACAAATCCTAGCTAAGTAGGTCAACCTAATTAAACATAAAACGCTCAGTAAATAGCTCCCCAAATTATTTGAGAAGTCGGGGAGCTATAAATTACGAATTACGAATTACGAATTACGACTGTTAGGCTTTCCAATTCAACCGTGCATAAAGATAAGCTATACCTTCATCAAGAACCGTCCGCACGCCTTCGCTAGAATTCCACCATTTGTTTGGATTATAATCTTGTGTTGTTGCAGCAATCACACCAACATTAATTTGAGGGGTAAGTATTTTTTTAAAAAGAAACCAACTCCTACGGGCATGAACGTCCAAGGAAAAAAGATTAATCGATTCTATCTTTAAATTTGAATTGGATAGCCAACGTTCAAATTCAGCAGCAGATGCATAACTACGATCTTTAACCACGAAAGGTGTTGGAACAGCTACTACTTTTTCTGCTTCTAAACCGAGTTTTATGAAGGTGTCAGCCGACACGTCTGCAAAGTTCTTGTATCCGGTAAGATAACTTCCTTTTCCTAATGTGCCTCCGGTAGTAATTATTTGATGATAAGAACCGGTTTTAAATTCAGTCAAAGCTTCTTCTATAGCGTAATCTGGTAGCCATCCTTCAACAACTAATACGTCTGCTGATTGGATCGGGGAAGTTACGGCGAGAAATGAGTGTACATGAGTAAAAATGAAAAATATTAAATAAACAATCAAAGCGATCGCAATCGCCCACCCTTGAGCCGTAAGTGTCCACATTTCTTGGCGTTTGATTAGTTTGATTTTGGGAAATTTTTGACACCGACGATTTTTTATCCGCATTAAACCTTAGCTAAACGTTGTTCTTTCAAGTAGGTAAACACAGACTTATCTCCAATATCAGCAGGAATTGCTTGGACTGTCTTGCGTAGGGCAAACACTAAAAATAATATCGCCCAAGTTCCTAATAAAATGCTTTCTCCCTGAGTTGGTAAAATTCCTACCAAATGTCCTAACAACAGTAGCGGTACAATTGGAGTTAATACTTTGGTTTCTAGGCGATTGAAGCAAAAAGCCTCTTTAAAATAAATACCTGTCAAAGCTACAAAGATAAAACCAACCCCAAATAAGGTAATTGGCTGATTGTAAACAGCAAGAGCTAAAGGTTCACTACTAGCGATCGCCAGAATCACTGATGCGATACTACCAATCGCCCAAAAAACTTGCAACGTTCGGTGCAGTGATGCCATATAAATATGGATGGTAAATAAACTTACACCAAGCGCGAGGCTAAAACAAGCATATAGAGGTGTCAGTAAACTTACAACAGTTGGGTTATTGTTGAGTAAAATCAAGGCGCTGCCGATGGCAAAGCTCAGTGCTGCTACCATTAACCCAGCGCGATAGATAATTACGCCAGTGCGATCGCTCTGAGTAATTGTAAATTCCCCAAACTGACCTTGATAAACTTCTGATGCAGAGAGTGTTTGTGTAGTCATAGCAAGAATATAATTATGATTCTCTAGTAGAGTACAACAGGAAATTGCTCAAGGGTTACTTTTATTATTATGAGCAATAAGGCGAACTTCATGTCACCATTCCTAAACTTACGTCTTTTAGCAGTTGCTTTCTGGAAATTTTTGTCGAATTGGCACTGCCTACGGTGAATGAAAATGCTTGTTTTTAAGTGGTATGTAGTTGCCCATCCTCCTTTTTATATCTAGAATTTTCCCCTTTCTTTGACTTCTCCACAAATCAGCAACAGGCACTTTGCAGCCTGGTGATTTTTCACTGTCTTAACTTTAACAATATTCACTGGTCTGATTTTCTTAAAAAAACAAGACTTCTACCACATCTTGTAAATTAATCTGTAATTGTGAGTGAGCATCTCCGCAATTAATGGCAATTTCTACCCAGCCGTGACTGCCAACTAAGGCTATTATCTCTCCCACTTTCACCTCACTGTAAGTTTCACAGCCTGGTACACTCAATCCGGCAACTTGCACATACCAACTTTTGCCTTGCACGTAACTCGCTGGAATGTTACTCACTAGGTTGCCAAAGTAGTCAATATATTGAATGCAACCCACTACACTGGTGGTTGTTTGCTTGCATTTGCCTATATCCAGGTTTACTAAACTTACTGGTTCGATTGCTTGTCCTAGCTGTTTGAGGGGGACACCACTAGCAAGATGAGCTGCCACAGGTGCAAAGATATCCCTACCATGAAAAGTCTTGCTTGGTTGAGGAGTGCGCCAATAATTAAGATTTGTAAGTTCGACGGCTGCGTAGGCGTAGCCCGTCGTAGACATCGCGGGGCTTTGACTAAGTACCCCGCTAAAGATACCATTATCTGGGCCGACCAAAAACCCTTGAGCAAATTCTACTGCGATCGCTCGTCGCTTGCTTCCCACACCTGGATCTACTACTGCCAGATGCACTGTCCCAATGGGGAAATGAGCATAAGCATTCATCAAGCTAAATCTGGCTGCGACAATATCTTGCGGCGGAATTTGGTGCGTTAAGTCTACCACCGTCAGTCTGGGGTTGATTTGGGCTATGACTCCCTTCATTATGCCTACATAAACATCGCGATCGCCGAAATCGCTCAGTAAAGTCACGAGTGGTTGTTCATCTATCTGGTTATTAGACATATTTTGGTAAAATTATATAAAAAATATATTTTCTGTAGCAACAGCTACAAAATGTGTGCTATGTTAAGAATACAAGACATAAAGTGAAAAATTAAAGCAGGTAATCACTATGAATCAAAATAGACTACAAAGTTTGAGCAAGTCACGAGAAACTCACAGAGCGAATATTCAAAGAAGCCTAGAGCATCGCCTGGAAATAGCTAGAGCAAAAGGCGACGAACAGCTAATTCGTCAACTGGAAGCTGAAATGAGGTATTCCAGCTAAATCAAGTTTTCATTGTTCATAGTTTTGTTGTGCAACCCGCTACGGCGGGTTTTTTTTGTTTTTAGGGGGGTTTTCTGGCAATTCTAGTAAAAGCTCATCATCCATACTTAAGCGACGAGATTGATTCCACTAAGCAAAAGTTCGTTCAACAATTTCTCAAAGGTATTGGTAAAAGGATGTTTACGACGGGCTGCTCCCGTCATGAGTTAGACCGCTCCCATAAGTTCGGGAGCGACTCCCATAAGTTCGGGAACCGCTCCCATAAGTTCGAGAGCAGCTCCCATAAGTTCGAGAGCAGCTCCCATAAGTTCGGGAACTGCTCCCATAAGTCCAGGAGCCGCTCCCATAAGTTCGGGAACCGCTCCCATAAGTTCGGGAGCTACTCCAATAAGTTCGGGAGCTGCTCCCATAAGTTCGGGAACTGCTACAGTTGCAATATTGATAACTACAGCTGAAGTATAGTGATACCAACTTCAATATTGCTGATGATACCTTAAGCATTCAAAGCTAAGGTTACGCAGTCATGCGCCTATACCGCGTATTGGATTCAAAATTTTTATATTTTCCTTATTTTGCCAAAATCCGAAATATTGCACAGCAAACTTGTATAAAATCTCAGTGATACCAATTCTCTAATATCCGTCACCAAATTCAAACCCCCAAACCCAGATTTAATCTGACTTTCTAAATTACGAATTACGAATTACGAATTACGAATTAGTGATTATGCCGCCAGACTACTCCGGTCAAAATCTCCGAGGTCGCTCTTTTAAAGGTCAAAACCTAACTGGGGCTAACTTTAGCGCTAAGGATATTAGAGGAGCAGATTTTACCAACGCGATTCTTAAAAATGCTGATTTTAGAGGTGCTAAAGCTGGACTACAGCGGCGTTGGACAATTGTGTTGCTCATAGTCGCACTAGTGCTGTTAGCACAAGGAGTGATTTATTCAATCAGTTTTGGTTTATCAGCAGCATCTATTTTTGACACTAGATACATTGGAAACGTATTCATTGGTTTAGTCTGCAATATTGTTGTAGCAGTTTTTTATATTGTCACTTTTCGCAAAAATTTAATAACAGGTTTAGGAGTTATAGCCGTCAGTCTTGTCTTTGTCTCACCCGTAGTCGTTATTTTAGTTGTTGCCTTTCCTAAAGCTTTTCCTGTAATTAGAACATTACCCAAAGGTTTAGCCATTGTCTTTGGTTTAGCCATCAGCGTTACGTCTATATTATTTAATATTTTGATTGGATGGAGAATTCAAAGTAGAGATGCTTGGTTTGATTCAGTTGTTAATACCTTTGCTGCTACAGGCGGTACAAGTTTTTATAGTGCTAACTTGATTAATGCTGATTTTACTGGTGCAATTCTCGAAAACACAGACTTTAGGAAAGCAAACCTAACACTTACTCGTTTTTATGAAGCCAAAAACCTAGACTTTGCCAGAGTAGACGACACTATACTAGCTAACCGCGCTGTTCTCAACTTGCTTGTTACCTGCAATGGTAGGGGAAAATCTTATGCTGGTGCTAACCTAAAAGGTGCAAATCTGAAAGATGCAGACCTGAGTAAGGCTAATCTTAAAGGTGCTGATATTATTGTAGCCACTTTTGAGGGAGCTTGTTTAGAATGGGCAAACCTAACTATTACTCAAGCTATATATACTAATTTTACCAATGCTCACATGACTGGTGCTTGTATAGAAGCATGGAATATTGACAGTACAACCAAGTTAGATAATGTAGATTGTCGCTTTATCTATCTTCTCGAATATTTCAGACTAGGAACTGATGACCGCGAACGCCGTCCCAGTAGTGGTGAATTTCAACCAGGAGAATTTACTAAACTCTTTGAAGAGGTTTTAAATACTGTTGATTTTATTTTCCGCAATGGCATAGACTGGAAAGCTTTTGTTAGTGCCTTCCAAAAAGTGCAAGATAAAAATGAAGGCACAGAATTAGCTCTACAGAGTATTGAAAATAAAGGTGATGGGGTTGTTATCGTTAAGGTTGCTGTACCTGTTGATGCCGATAAAGAAAAGATTCATGGCGAATTTAGACAAAATTATCAACTGGCACTGCAAGCTGTAGAAGAAAAATATAAAGCACAATTACAAGCTAAAGATAATGAAATAGTTATCTATCGCCAACAAAGTGGCGAGATGGCAGAGATTGTAAAATTATTAGCGAATAAACCAATTAATGTTCAAGTTGACAATAAAGTAGAGAATAAAAATATGACTAATAGCAATGATGCCAGCCGCCAAATTAATATTGGTAGTGTTGGCAGAGATTTCAATGCAAGTGGACAAGCTTTAAATTTGGGTGATATTAGCGGTACGGTAACAAATACCATCAACGAGTTACCAGCGTCTCCCGAACCAGATAAACCGGGAATTAAGGAATTGTTGACGCAATTACAAGCAGCAATTGAGGCTGATACAAATTTACCGCAAGAAGATAAAGCTGAGGCATTAGAACAAGTGAAAGCTTTAGCAGAAGCCGGGAAAAATCCTCAAGAGGGGGCGATGCAAAAGGCGGCGAAAACGGCTATTAAAATTTTAAAAGGTACAATCGCTAGTTTACCCAGTGCCACAAAGTTGGTTGAACAGTGCAGCAATCTATTGCCGTTGATTTCCAATTTTCTGGGTTTAGGATAGTCAAATTAAGACCCAGAGAATGGAATTCGCGGCTACACTGCCTTTCCTGCGGAACGCTACGCGAACGCGGACAAGGATAAACCAAAGTTTTTTAACCCACCTCTGTGGGTTTTGCTTGTGTAGACGCGGTTTCTAACTGCCCTTTTAGCTACGATGCCTGCGGCGGGCTACGCCATCGCACCCTTCGACCCTGTTGAAGTCAGAGATTAAGGTAAAATTATAAGTAAAAGTATTAAGAATTTTAAAGAAAATAATCAATGTCCAGCATTTCTATTGACAAAAGTAACTCTCATGTCACTGTTATTGGTGCAGGTATAGGCGGACTGACTGCTGGGGCATTATTAGCTCATAGAGGTTACAGAGTCTTAATTTTGGATCAAGCCCTCGTACCAGGAGGCTGTGCTTCAACCTTTAAACGCCAGGGATTTACCTTTGATGTGGGAGCAACTCAGGTAGCGGGGTTGGAACCAGGGGGAATTCACCACCGGATTTTCTCAGAATTATCAATAGATTTGCCACAAGCAACGCCTTGCGACCCTGCTTGTGCGGTGTATTTACCTGGGGAAACCACACCCATCAACGTTTGGCGCGACCAAGAGAAATGGCAAGAGGAACGACAAAAACAGTTTCCTGGTAGCGAACCATTTTGGCAGTTGATGGCAACTTTATTTGATGCTAGTTGGGAATTTCAAGGACGCGACCCAGTACTACCACCGCGTAATTTATGGGATTTGTGGCAGCTAACTCAGGCGGTGCGTCCGAGTACATTAATTACTGTACCCTTCACCTTGTTTACGGTAGGAGATGCTTTACGGTTATGTGGACTGGGAAATGACCGACGGCTGAGAACTTTTTTGGATTTGCAACTGAAGCTATACTCCCAGGTGGATGCAGACGAGACAGCATTGCTTTATGCCGCAACGGCGTTGAGTGTATCCCAACTGCCCCAAGGATTATTTCACCTCCAGGGAAGTATGCAAGTATTAAGCGATCGCTTGGTACAATCTTTAGAAAGAGATGGCGGCAAATTATTGATGCGCCACACTGTTGAAGAAATCAAAGTAGAAAACGGCAAAGCTAGTGCTGTTGTTATTAGAAATCAGAAAACTGGCGAAGTCTGGACAGAAGCCGCCGACCACATAGTTAGCAACGTCACCGTGCAAAATTTGGTGCAGTTGTTGGGAGAACAAGTGCCATCTGGATATAAAAACCGTGTGGAAAAACTACCCCAAGCATCGGGCGCGTTTGTGGTCTATTTGGGTGTAGATGCCAGCGCGATTCCGCCTGAATGCCCTCCCCACCTGCAATTTCTGTATGATGTCAATGGCCCCATTGGCGAGAATAATTCCCTATTTGTTTCCGTCAGCCATCCTGGAGACGGCCGCGCACCGGAGGGGAAAGCGACAATTATTGCTTCTTCATTTGTCGATCCAGCACAGTGGTGGGAGACTGAAGATTATGAAGGACTAAAAGAAAAGTTTACCAAAGAAGCGATCGCTCGTCTTGCCCAATACTTTTATCTCAAACCAGAAACTATTATTTATCAAGAAGCGGCAACACCCCGCACTTTTGCCCATTTCACAGGCCGCGATCGCGGTATAGTTGGCGGTATTGGTCAAAGGATTCCCACCTTTGGCCCCTTTGGGTTCGCCAATCGGACACCAATCGAGAATTTGTGGTTAGTTGGTGACTCCACCCATCCAGGCGAAGGTACTGCTGGGGTGAGTTATTCAGCACTGACAGTAGTTAGGCAAATTGAAGCGCAAATGTAGTATTTTGTCAAGTTAGTAATAAAGAGTTTGTAGTCAGGACTTTAGTGCTTAGAAAATAACGACTAAAGTCCTGACTACAAACTTGTTTACAACTATTTAGATAGAGCAGAAATTTTATTAAATACTATAAATCATACTTATAACCGATGCCAGACAGGGCGCAAAACTGATGAAATAAGGTTAGTGTTGCGAATCTGGAGTAATGACAGACAGCGTTTTAATTCTTGGAGGAAGAGGGCGGATTGGTAGCAGTGTTGCCGAGGATCTAGCTACCCATACGCAAGCACAAATTACGATTACTGGACGTTCTGCGGAGTTTGGGAAGGCTGTGAGCTTGTCTTCGGGGGGACAAGTGCAGTTTTTGATATTAGATTTGAAAGAAGTTGACAAACTGCGAGATGCGATCGCAAACTCTAATTTAGTCATACATTGTGCCGGGCCATTTCACTATCGAGATACTAATGTTCTCGAAACGTGTATTGCTGAAGGCGTTAATTATCTAGATGTCAGCGACCATCGTTCTTATACCAGCAAGGCTCTGAATTATCATGAGAAAGCTGCTGCTGCTGGCGTGACAGCAATTATTAATAGTGGCATTTTTCCTGGTATTTCTAACAGCATGGTACGCCAGGGAGTTGAACAATTTGATCAACCAGAAAAGATCCATTTAAGTTATTTAGTTTCTGGTTCTGGTGGTGCCGGCATTACAGTGATGCGGACAACTTTTCTTGGGTTGCAGTATCCTTTTGAGGCTTGGATAGATGGGAAATGGGAAATAGTCAAACCTTACAGTGAAAGGGAAGTAGTTGAGTTTCCATCTCCTTATGGACGCAGTGGAGTTTACTGGTTTGATATGCCAGAAACCTTTACACTTCCCCATGCATTCCCATCAGTGAAAACTGTAATTACTAAGTTTGGCTCTGTTCCAGATTTTTATAATCACTTAACTTGGATTGCGGCACATGTTTTTCCCAAGTGGTTAATGCAGCGTCGTTACATGATTGAATTTCTGTCTCATGTCAGCCATTCAATGACAGATGTCACTAATAATTTTAGTGGAATTGGAGTAGCAGTTCGTTCTGAGGTTACAGGACAGAAAAATGGTGAAACAGCCGTTTATTGTTCAACTGTAGTGCATGAAAATACAGCGCTGGCTTCTGGTTGCGGCACAGGTAGTATTGCCCAATTATTGCTAGAAGGTAAACTCAAGAAACCAGGAGTTTTTCCTGTAGAAGAAGCATTACCAACAAATTTATTTGAAGAGGTAATGCAAAGCCGAGGAATTAAAATTGATCGCAGTTGGTCATAAGTATCTATCCGATAAGAAAGTAAAAATATCAGTCTACTTGAGTAGATTTGAGCTATTAGTCCAGAAGTTGAGTTCTAGATTGTATGTTAGTAAGCACGACAATCTTTGACTATAGTGATTATTCTTTTAAAGAGGTACACGGGTAAGG
The DNA here is from genome assembly GCF_963920915.1 of Nostoc sp. PCC 9305. Lineage (NCBI taxonomy): Bacteria > Bacillati > Cyanobacteriota > Cyanophyceae > Nostocales > Nostocaceae > Nostoc > Nostoc sp. PCC 9305. The sequence continues at coordinate 11,585 of NZ_CAWUDN010000027.1, read as the reverse complement.
TGGCACAATTTTGTCCTACTACTAAATCATTTGTGAACAACGAGATCCCCGATTTTTTAGAGAAATCGGGGATTTTAGTCTTGTGAATAAGATTACCCTAGCTAAAAATTAATATACCTTGAGATAGAAGAAAGAACTGTATCTAAACACTTAGGATGCCTGTGAGCCTAAGATATCTAACCTATCTTCTACCTAAAAAAGCTCATCACAAAAGATTAGGAGATTTTTTTCATGCAAAAAATTCTATTAAGTTTAAAACAAGCATTACGTTCAAGCTTTTTGGTTGTTTGTTTGATGGTTTTCATCGGCTTGACAGGTTCTTTCATTTTTGTTCAGCAAAGTAGTTATGCAACTACTCTTGAAGAATTAAAACTAGTACCTCCAGAGTATAAACCAAATTCTGAAGAAAAAATTAATCGTGCTAACGAATACGATCCAGGTGTTGGCATTCAAGAAGAAGACAGACAAAAAGCTTATGAGCAAGCAATAAAAGATTCAAAAAATCTTAATACTATAGAGAAGACTTACGAAAGAAATTTGAAGGCTGAACAAAAACAAAATCCCCCAGAAAGTTTTGGCGAAAAAGCGAAAGAAGTTATTGAAAAAGTAACAGGTAAATAGGGAATATAGACCTAATATCAACCCCTTTCCTATAAAGAAAGGGGAATTAAGACTCAAAGCAACTGTCAAATTGAGAGTAAAGTTCAGAAAATTAAACTGTAGCGACTTTCAAGACAGTCGCTACATGCAAAAATGGCTTTTACTCAAATTCGTCTATGGTAGTCGGAGTAGTAGTTTTTCTCTTGTTAGCAAAATTGCGCTCATACCACTTCATTAATGGAGTTGCACTAATTCCATGTACAATTACCGAAGCGACAATTGTAGTGTAAGTTATCCAAGCAATTTGTTCGGCTGCTTCACCTTTCAAGCCATGACCAAAGGCATAAGCTAGATAATATAAAGAACCAACACCGCGAATACCAAACCATCCAAATAACAACCGAGTTCCTGGGTGGAAGGTTCGGCGGCGTGAATCTAAAGGACGTTTACCTATTGTGCTAATCCAAACTCCTAAAGGTCTGACGATAAAGAATAACAAAATTATGACTAACACAGATTGCATAGCATAATTAAGCATTGGTTTCAATAATAATATTGAACCTAATAGTAAAATCGTCCCAACTTCTAGCAGCTTTTCTACTTGCTCAACAAATTCTAATTGTTCTATCGGTTTTTCAGAATTCCTGTAACTGCGTTGGACAACTAACCCAGCAACAAATACCGCCAAAAATCCATAGCCATTAACCATTTCTGTTAATGAATAAGTTATGAGAATTGTGCTGATAGCAAGAAAATCTTCCATTAACTCATCGGCAGGACGGCGTTTTTGAACTTTTTTTTCAATCCAAACTATAGATTTGGCAACAACAATTCCCATAATAATACCAGCTGCGATCGCCCATATTAAATCAACTGTAATCCACTGTTGAAACCAGTTACCCCAGTTGTCATCTTCTAAGGCATGAATGCCAAAATAAACGAAGGGAAAAGCTAAAGCATCATTTAACCCACCTTCAGAAGTTAAACCAAATCTCAACTCATCTTGGTCATTGGTACTGGTGAGTTGTACTTCTGATGCTAATACTGGATCGGTCGGTGCAAGAATTGCTCCTAATAAAATTGCTTCTCCCCAATTCATGCCTAAAAACAATTTACCCACAACAGCCAGAGCAAAAATTGAAATTGGCATCAGAAATAAAATCAATCGCACTGTAATATCCCAAACACCCAACTTTAGAGGCCGAACAATTCTTAAGCCGCAGCTAAACACAGAAATAATTACTACAAGTTCTGTTATTTTCTCTAGCAGTTCGGTGTTAAAAACGTCATCTCGACGTAATTGAATCAGCCCTAAGCCATAAGGGCCTAGAAAAATACCAACCACTAGGTAGATGATGGCAAAAGAAAGGGGTAAGCGAGTAATCCAACCTGACCCTAAAGTTACCATCAGCAAAAGTAGACCAATTACAAATAGGTCAATAATATATATATCTACCATATAGCGATTTACATAAATATAAGGTGTTGCTTTGTAAGCTTAGTTGCAATATCTTTGTATTAGAATTTACCTATAGGCAGATTTTCTGGGATTAGGAATTCAGAGATACCATCAAATTGGAGAAGAAAGGAATAGATAAATTTGGCATTGGCTTTGCCCATCGTAGAAATCGTACTTTGATTATTTGTTAGAAGTCCTTTAACTAATAGGATGTAGCACGTGAATATAGCTAAGACACACCTATACGCTTTTAGGAATGGTTTTTAAGCTAAACAACATCTAATCCAAAATTTATATAACTCTTGTGGCATAGGTCGAAAAGCCCACGCTAATTATGTAAGTTAAATGTGGAACAGCTTAATCGCGTGCAGTTAAAGGGATTTTTGGGCTTTCTGCATAGATTAGGGAATATAGCCAATTGGACGGACATGATATATTTCCTACTTTCTGACTCAGATATCGCCCAATTTAGTACAAATATACTATAATGGGTATAGCGTCCACAAAGCCTAGCCAAATGCATAATGGCTCTGTGAAAACCTTCTGGAAGATGGATTCAAGGGTTAGTTCGATGATGAAGCATTATATTCTCAACCTCAATCCGACTGCCAAGCATGAATGGGATCGGTGTATTTTACGTGACCCGCTGACTGCCAAACGCCCAGACATTGCTAAACTAATTGCCGAAGCAGTTGGTGCTGATACAGGTAGTTATTTGGTCAGCGTGAATATTGAAGTTCAAGTTTTGCAGCAAGCGGCAATACCTCAAGCCGAACAACTCTCGCTTTCATTTCCAGAAGTGAGTGTGCCCTCACAACCACAACTGCGGGAAGCAGCTTAATGCGAGGACATGATATTACGCATAGGTAACGGAAAATCGAACCACAGAGGACACAGAGGGCACGGAGAAATAAGAGTTTGAGAAGTTTCTTGCGTAAGTCCTAAGTTGATTTGTAATTACAACCATAAACCCCAGATGTGAATCTGGGGTTTTTCAAACAAAATCGGCGATCGTAAGATTAGGGAAGTAATTATAATCTGTGGGACAGCAGTTGGAAAATTTGCTGATTAATAATTGCAATATCAAAACGCTGACTAGCAGCAGTTCGGGCATTATTGGCTATAGTCGCAGTTATTTCCGTCTCCTGTAAACAAGTGATAATTACTTGTGCAAGTTCCTGGGGTTTTCCTGGTGTTGCTAGAAAACCATTAAGGCCATGTTCTACTAATTCCGTTGCGCCCCCAGCTTTGGCTGCAACTACAGGTTTTCCACATAGCATTGCCTCTACAATCACTCTACCAAAGGGTTCTGGCGAAGTAGAGGTATGTGCCACTAAGTCACAAGCTGCCATTAACTGGGGAATATCAGAACGAAATCCTAAGAATTTGACGCGGTTTTCTAATCTTAGTTCACTAACTTGTTGGTGTAACTTTTGGACATAATCTTGTTCGCCAAATAGTGCATCACCCACTAAAATTGCTATCACATTATGCGGACATTTAGCAAGGGCATCAATTAAAATATGCTGCCCTTTCCAAGGTGCAAGACGGCTAAAGTGTCCAACGACAAATTTTCCTTCTAATCCTAACTGTTGCTGTAATTTTTGAATGTCAGACTCATCAGTTTGATAGTTTTTTGGATTAAAGCCGTTATAAACAACTTCGATGATATCTGGGCGTCCTCCTGCTTGTATAAAGGCAGTTTTACTAGCTTGAGAATTAGCAATTACTAATGATGCAAAACGATTGGCTAAGTTAACAGCAATGCGAAGATTAGTTTGGCTAAAATGTTCTTTGGAAAGAATATCATGTAAATGATAAACCAGAGGGCGACGACTGAAAAAACTTGCCAATGCACCGACAACTAATGCTTTTTGGGTGTTGGCATAGATTAAATCGTATGCCCGCGCTTTTTTAACTACCTTAGTAATCAGAGGTACAAGTTGTCCCAAACTCTTGAATCCTTGTAGCCAACTGCTTTCTTTGCGAACTTGGATTGCTTGAGTTGCGAGAACTTCTACTGGGATATGATTTTGTTGTAGTAAATCTTTAAACGATCCATCTGCAAATAAACCTACTAAAGCGCGATCGCCATAAGGTTTAGCAATATCTATTAAACATAACTCGGCACCGCCTGGTTTACCGCTTTGATCTAAGAAAAGAATTCTCATTAAACCTCTATTTTATCTAATTTGACCCGTGTAGTGCCCTTAGTATTTATTAAATTTACTTGTTTAAACTAATAAAACATTCCGTACTTGCTGGGCAATTTGATTCCAGTCGTAGTGTGTGGTGGCGTATTTACGACAGTCCGATCGCGAAGGTATGGGGATATTTCCCAAAAGTGCTTGTTCTAATTTTTCAGCAATAGCCAAAGCGTCTGTTGAAGTCGTAATTAAATCTGGTGAAAATCCTGATAAAATTTCTGGCATTCCCCCAACAGGAGTACACAAAACGGGAGTACCACAGGCTAAGGACTCAACTATTACTAATCCAAATCCTTCAAAAGATTGGCTAGGCATAATAGTTAATTCAGCAGCTTGATAAGCTATAGGTAATTGCTCATCAGGGAGAAAACCTAAAAATTTAACGTTGTCATCTAGTCCTAATTCTGTAGCCTGTTGTTGTAGTGCAGCTTGGATGTGACCACGACCTGCGATCGCTAGCCAAACATCTGGTATTCTGGGCTTAATTATAGCCAGGGCTTGCAATAATTTGTCAACTCCGGTTCGATGCACTAAGCGGCGTGATGTAAATATAATCCGGCGATTATTAGGCCAGCCTAGCTTTGCACAAGCCTCCTGGGGTGATAAATTTGGTTGAAACCAATTAATATCAACTCCGCCGGGAATAACATGAATTTTGCTCCACGGTACTTGATATTGATCGTGTAAAATTTTACCAAAAGCTTTGCTCAAAACAATGAAGCGATCGCAACGATTATAAGTGTTTTGTTCGATTAGCCAGTGTTTGATTAAAAGACTTAGGTTTTTGTTAACAACTTCCTGCTGACTCTCAGAAGCCCAAGGCCCATGAAAGTTAAAAGTAACTGGTACTCCCTTTGGTAAAATATCTAAAATTGGAAAGCTGTATAATGCAAAGTGCAAATTAATAGCATCTGGTTTGCTAGTTCTTGTTTTCTGAAAGTTGGTGCGAATAGACCATAATCTTTGCCAAATCGCACTATCGGGACTCGCCAAGTTAGTCAGCTTAATGGGCGAATTTATTTCAGCCTCTGGTAGCCCAACTCCACATAATTCAATCTGGTCTTGATTTGCTGCTAATTTATGAGTTAGTTCGTAAATATACCTTTCTAGTCCTCCGGGACTTTTGGGGAACCAGCCTAATCCCAGCGTGAGAATAGATGCAGATGAGGAAGCAAAATTTTTTAGTTTATTTTCCACTAATGTATCTCCTATAAATATAATAAAACAGGCGCACATCTGTACGCTTTTATATCTGTATGCAAACCTGAATCAATAGAATTTATGAATACACATTACCAATAATAATTTTTGTATAGAAAACCAATTTATAAACTATTTATATATCAACGTCAACAAGGAATTATATCTGTATTTTTATTAACTATATAACACCGAGATAGATATATATGATACCTATCAGCTCAGAAATGTGAATGCTATATAGGGAGAGAGGAAAGCTGCTATAAAGTAATAAATATAGAATGTTTTTGTATTAATGCTTACCATTTTGATTTAAAAATAAGTAAATAAGAATACCTTAATTCGACTATATCCATTTTTGTCGCAACGCGATACTCCTGCGGTGTCACGGCACGAGCGCCTAAGCTAAAACCTTTGTGGAAAGCGAGGTTTACTTTTTTAACTTCATCGATATTTGTGACGTGGAAAAAGTATTTACCAAAAATCTAGAATTTTACCGGATAAAGAAAACCAAGTTCTTAATTTTGGATAAAGTCGAGCTTAAATAATGTTTTAAAGATATTAACTGAAAATTTCAAGAATAAGGGTAGCTACATAAAGCTTATGTAAAATAATTTGCCACTTATATATCGCTCTGCAATCACTCTGTTCAACGAAAAATCTGAGCCAAATTTGAAAGCAAGAGTAATTGGGGTAGAAAACTCCAAATAAAAAAATACTCAACTACTTTTTGTAGGATGGGCGACACGATAGCCCCAAGCCTTGGGCGGACAAGATGTCCACCCCACAAGATTGGATAATTTATTTGTTGGAAGTCCCGTAATAAATAATGCTAACGCTTAGTACTTGTTTCGCTTGCTAATTGGTAGAGAACTAAGGCGTTTTCACGTAAAATTGCTAAAGAAATGGCCTCAGCTTCAGCTACAGTTATGTCAGAATCTATAATTGCTTGCTCTAGCACTTCCCCTAAAACCTGACGACCCCACTTTGCACCCAAGTAGTACAATTCTGGAATTGAGTGAGCATCAGAAGAATACATTAATTTAGTAGTGGGAGTTAATTCTAACATCTGCCTGATTGCTTCCCGCATTCCAGATACGCTTAAAAAGGGTATTGCTAAACCGAAATCCAGATAAACTTGGGGATATACAGAAGCTAAATAACCAGCCTGCTGCATATAAGGATATGAAGCATGTAGCAATACTATTGGTACATGGCGATACTGCGGTAACTCTAATAAATATCGCAGATTTAGAGGATTAGCCAATCGTAAATCCAAGCTAGGATCGCCGTAGCCAGTATGAAATTGTACTGGTAAGCGGTATTTTGCTGCTACTAATAATGCCTGTTGTAACAAAAAATCAATCAGTGGTTTATCTGTCAGTCGCAGAGGTTGATTGTGCAGTTGTTGCTTGAGGTTGTCAAAGTGAGCCGCCGCCACCTCGTCAGTTACCGATTGAATATCCAAACCACTCCGGTAACAGGCAATACTTTTAAAAGCAACTACTCCCAGCGGTGGGGGATCGAGTTCACTGTTGAATCTGGCTAGGAAAGTAGCAAAATCAGGAGATTGCCCAATTAGCTGTTCTGCTAATAGTTCTAATCTCAGAATCTTTCGCACAGGAATAAACCTTTCATGCCACGACAGAGGTAAGATAGTTTCTGGCTGCAAACCATCATCTAAGTAAATCGCCTCTAAGTTAGCAGCCCGAAAATAAATCTGCGTTAGTTCTTCTAATCCTAGACTTTCTCGCCGTGCCAAAATTGCTGTTTCTTCAGCTTCGCAGTTCAATAAAGCAGCAATATCGCGCAAGCTACGCCGATAAAAGAAGGTATGACGGGCATGGTAGTTGATGATTTCTGGATCGTAGCCTTCAGTAAAGGCAGCTGCATAAGGAGACTGGGCAGCTACTTCTGGTTTTAAGATGTTGTGGGCGTGTTGGTCAATTAAAGGAATATCAGCCAGATTCATTTTTAGTAGGGAGTAGAGAGTGGGTGCTAGTATTTTTCTAATAATGCTTTCACTTCTGCCGTTAATTCCCAATCTTTCATTGCTTGCCACTCTGCTTGACGCACTGCTAAGAACGCTTTGGCTAACTGGGGATTTAAAGCTGTTAATAGAATATCGTCTTGCTGGAGGTGAGCGATCGCTTGCCCCAAATTATTTGGTAATGGGTCTATTTCATTAGCACTGCGTTCTTCAATTGATAAATATCCGGGGTCTTGATTGACTGGGTTTGGTGGTGTGAGACTGTGCTGCACGCCATCAAGTCCGGCTGCGATCGCTGCTCCTAAAGCTAAGTAAGGATTCGCTGAGGCATCTACTGTTTTCAATTCAAAGTGGCTGGGACAGCCCAAAGCAGGGTTACTAGGGACTCTAACAGCAGCCTCCCGATTATCTAATCCCCAACAACGGAAAGCACCACTCCAACTATGAGGAAGAATGCGGCGGTAAGAATTAGTACTTGGGGTAGTTAGTGCCATCAGTGCCGGCAGATGGTGTAGGATACCAGCGATGAATTGTAATGCCACTTCAGAAAGACCATAGATACTCTGAGGATCGGGTAATAGGTTTTTCTCCCTATGCCAAAGACTCAGATGGATATGACAACCACTACCAGCGGCATCCGGGAAAATTTTAGGTAAAAATGAAGCGATGAGGTTGTGGCGGTGGGCGATCGCTCTGACAGTTTCTCGAAAAGCAATTTGCCAGTCAGCTGCTTGTAAAGCATCGGTATAGCGCATGGTAATTTCCTGTTGACCTGGGCCTGATTCAGGATAATACTGTTCGACAGGTATACCTTGGGCAATAAGTGCATCAGCGATTTCATCAATTACTTCGCGGTGGAGATCCATTGCCTGAGTGGAAGCAAAAACTGTGGAGTCAGCCGGAATGATGCCATCAGGTGTTTGCCGTAGTAAATAAAACTCATTTTCAAAGGCTGCTCGTACTTCCCAACCAGTTGATTTAGCTGCCGCAATCATCCGCTTCAAAAAATTTCGCGGGCATAACCCCCAAGCAGCACCATCTAGTATCATATTGCCCATAACACGAGCATGACCAGGACTATAAGGTAAAGGCTTGAGGCTAGACCAATCTGGGACTAAGCGAATTTCACCTACTGGCCCTAAATTTGTTTCTGGCACAACTGCATCATACATAACGGGAACTCCCTGCTGCCCTACAGAAATCCCTACTCCATGTTCAAAGTAGTGAGCTAACATTCCCAGATGCACAGCTTTGCCACGGATAATATTAGCATTATCGCACCAAAGAACTCGCACAAATTTAACATCAGCTTCTTCAAGATATTTTCGTATTTTTTTAAAGTTATTTTTTTCAGCCATTGTTAGTTATTTTTATTTTTACTCAATTATTTTCTCATGAAAGTTATGACAGAGTGATATCAGATGCCGTGTCCATACATAGACTGGATCTTAACCACTTCAAAATAGTTATATTTTTTTACGGATTTCATAAACAATGATTGTATATAAATAATTAAAACCTAAAAATTATATGATAAATAAATTACTGGCGTGGTTAAAAAACCTACGTTACAAGCTCAATCAATCCATCAAAAAATTATCTAATACTAGATATTTGCAAAGAAATAAAACTTTCAACTTTTTACTCAGTCTGACTGTTGGAGTCATTGTTACTACCCTTGGAATTACAACAGATTGGGCGACAACTGGAACACGCACGCTTACACATAATACTATTGATAGTGAAAATGTGCGGGTACAAAATAATACTGAAATATCCACGCTTACACACAAAATATCACCAATAAGTAATAGTATTGGCAGCGAACTTCTGTGGGGACAAAACACTACTAAAATACCCACACTTACACACAAAATATCGCCAATAAGTAATCCTATTGGCAGTGAAAATCTGCAAGTACAAAACAATACTGAAACACCCGCGCTTAACTACAAAACCTCGTGGATAGGTAATACTATTGGCAGTGGAAATCTGCGGATACAAAACAATATTGAGGGCATGTATGTTGCTCCTGATGGCACAGTTTATACTAACAGCCATTGGGATGAGGCGGCAATGGAAGCAGGAATATATAAAGATGGTAAAGTTATTGCTGCCCTTGGGGATACTCACGGCTGGAGTCGTGGCGGTGGCAAAGCTGTAACCGCAAATAGTAAATATGTTTACATTGCCATGACTCAAGGTTCGAGGGGCGATACAAAAGAAGATTACCCATCAGAAGGAACAACTTGGTATAGCGTTAGACGCTATGACTTATCAGGAAAACCTGCGCCGTTTCCGAATGGACGTGGTTGGGATAAAAGTATGTTGATTACCAGTACTAAAAGTGAAGTGACTGGATTAGCAACTGTGGAAAACGAGTTGTATGTGAGTGATTTTGCTGCTAACCAGATTCGTGTTTATGATACTGAGACGATGAAGGAACTTCGCAGCTTTGCCGTTGCTAATCCGGGAGCAATAACTATCGATCCACAAAAAAATCTGTGGATTATTCAAAGTAAAAATGGTAGTAAGCCTGCAAAAATTTTACATTATTCCCAAAGTGGAAAGCAATTGCCCCAACAGATTGCAGATATCGTTGAACCAACAGCGATCGCTATTAATCATCAAGGTAAGCTTTTAGTAGCAGAAAATGGCCCGCGTCAGCAAATGTTGACTTATGACATCAAAGATCGGCCAGTGCAGGTGAGTAGTTTTGGTTCTAAAGGCGGTATCTATGCAGGAGTTGCTGGTGAAGTTCGAGATTTGAAACTTTACGGACTTACCGGAGTTGGTACAGATGCTTCCGGCAATATCTATATAAATAGTAATGGTTTCAACAAATCAGGAACAGATTTGCGGAAATTTTCGCCATCGGGAAAACTAATGTGGCGATCGCTGGGATTGATATTCGTCGATAATGCAGATGCCGATCCTAAAACTGATGGTGTAGATTTATTCACCAAACAAGAACACTATCTGATGGATTACAGTCAGGCTGCTGGTAAGCAATGGAATTACAAAGCCTATACCTTAAATCCTTTTAAATATCCTCAAGATCCACGTCTGCATACATCCCCAGATGGAACCTTTGTTCGCCGCATCCAAGGGAAGCGGTTTTTGTTCCTCACAGATATGTATAACAGCTTTCTGCAAATCTATCGTTTTAATGCCGCCACAGATGGTAAAGTTGCCATCCCCGCCGGCATGTTTGTCGGAACTAATGGCGCAGATAAACCATTTTTCAACGGAAATTGGCCACCGCATCAGCCAGAACAAGGGGAATGGATCTGGCGCGATCGCAACGGTAATGGCAAATTTGAAAAGAACGAATACGATCGCAGCAAAGATTATCCTTATCTCGGCGGTTGGTGGGTAGACAGCAAAGGAGATGTTTGGAAAGCTTTGCGAACAGAAGATGGCATTCGACACTATCCTTTACAGGGAATAGATCCTAAAGGCAACCCCATCTACAGCTATAGTTCGATGGAAAAGCAAACTGCTCCCAAAATATTTAACGACTTGCGGCGGATCGAATATTTCCCTGAAACAGATAGTATGTTTTTGTCAGGCTTTACGGTAGATCGTCCTGCATTTAGTGACGATGCTGGAGTTGCTGGATCTGAGATTGCCCGTTTTGACAATTGGAGTAAAGGAAATCGTACTCCCAAATGGCGGATTGTAATACCCTACGACAGCACCGGGAAGCGTGAAGTGTCTACAGCAGCAATTAGTGTGACGGGAGACTATGTATTTGCCGTGACAGTCAAAACCGCAGAGGTATATGTCTACAATGCCAAGACGGGAGCGCAAGTACAACAGTTAAAACCAGGCCCAGAAGTTGGCAGCGAAAGTGGCTGGATTGATATACCCTACGGTGTTCGCGCTTTTCGGCGTTCCAATGGCGAGCATCTGGTATTTGTGGAAGAAAATTGGAAAGGAAAAGTAATTATGTATCGGCTGGCGGGGTGAGTATTTACAGCAATTAAGACATAATATCATGTCCGCTTGATTGCTTATTAAACCCGAAGAACCCCACCCCGCCAAAGCTACGCTTTGTCTCCCCTCCCGAAGAGCGGCTACGGTGTACACACAAGTCTTCTAGAGTTGCACCACAGCCTTTTGATCC